>NZ_JAVFVX010000500.1:0-327 GCF_033441795.1 Streptomyces sp. ADMS
GCCCACCGCGACGAAGACGCGGAGTAACCGGTTAGCGGCGTGGCCCGGTCGCGGCCACCGTCGGGCCGACAGCGGCCGACGGGGCGGGCTGGTCCGGTGGTTGGCCCAGGGCGCGTGGTGCGTGCGCCGAGCGGGCGACAGCGGCCTGGGCCAGGCGGAGCGCCGGTTCCCGGTCCGCGGTCACGGAGGCTTCACGAGCCTCTATCACGTGGCTGATCGCCTGCAAGGCCGTGCGGCTCTCGGCCTGCGCGACCCGCAGGGCCACCGCCGAACTGGTGATCCGGTCCAGGTCGTAGAAGGCCGGCACATGGCCGGACCGGGTGAGGG
>NZ_JAVFVX010000501.1:0-327 GCF_033441795.1 Streptomyces sp. ADMS
GCCCACCGCGACGAAGACGCGGAGTAACCGGTTAGCGGCGTGGCCCGGTCGCGGCGACCGTCGGGCCGACAGCGGCCGACGGAGCGGGCTGGTCGGGTGGTTGGCCCAGGGCGCGGGGCGCGTGCGCGGAGCGGGCGACAGCGGCTTGGGCCAGGCGGAGCGCCGGTGCCCGGTCCGCGGTCACGGAGGCTTCGCGGGCCTCGATAACGTGGCTGATCGCCTGCAGGGCCGTGTGGCTCTCGGCCTGTGCGACCCGCAGGGCCACCGCCGAGCTGGTGATCCGGTCCAGGTCGTAGAAGGCCGGCACATGGCCGGACCGGGTGAGGG
>NZ_JAVFVX010000502.1:0-326 GCF_033441795.1 Streptomyces sp. ADMS
TTGCACACGTTGGCGGCCTCGTCGAGGACGCACAGGGCAGGCGGGTCGAGCCGCCCACCGGAGCGCTCGGCGACGACCACGGCCGCGCGCATCACCGCATCGGCCGCTGCCGCGATGATCGCCGAGGCCGAGCCGCCGCCGTCCTTGCTGAGCAGGTACAACGTGTCCCGGGAGGTGGCGAACGCAGAGGGCTTGAACTCGGGAAGCTGTTTGCTGGGGGTGACCCAGGCGGCGACGTCCGGGTCGAGCAGGCAACTCGCGTACTGCCGCGCGGTCTCGTAGATGCCGTCACGGGTTTCCGTGGCCCCGCTGACGGTGCCCTGGAG
>NZ_JAVFVX010000503.1:0-325 GCF_033441795.1 Streptomyces sp. ADMS
TGATGCGGGTCTGGGCCTCGGCTGCGGTGTAGCGGGCCTTGATGGTCTCCTTGCTCGTGCGGAAGGTGTCCACCTTCGCCTGGAGGCGCTGTGAGGCGAGGGTGAGTTTCTCCTCCTCAGCCTGCACCGATGCCTGCTGGGTCTGCAGGTCCGTGAGCTGGGAGGTTACGGCGGTGCGCCGGCTCAGGGCTTCGCGGGCGAGGTCCTCGCGCCCGGCGTCGAGGGCCTGCTGGGCCTGTCCCTCCAGCTTGCCGCTGGACTGCTGCAACCGGTTGATCTGCACCTCGATGCGCTTGCGGCTGGTGGCCACGTCTGCCACACCACG
>NZ_JAVFVX010000504.1:0-325 GCF_033441795.1 Streptomyces sp. ADMS
TGATGCGGGTCTGGGCCTCGGCTGCGGTGTAGCGGGCCTTGATGGTCTCCTTGCTGGTGCGGAAGATGTCCACCTTCGACTGGAGGCGCTGTGAGGCGAGGGTGAGTTTCTCCTCCTCGGCCTGCACCGATGCCTGCTGGGTCTGCAGGTCCGTGAGCTGGGAGGCCACGGCGGTGCGCCGGCTCAGGGCTTCGCGGGCGAGGTCCTCGCGCCCGGCTGCGAGGGCCTGCTGGGCCTGGCCCTCCAGCTTGCCGCTGGACTGCTGCAACTGGTTGATCTGCACCTCGATGCGCTTGCGGCTGGTGGCCACGTCTGCCACACCACG
>NZ_JAVFVX010000505.1:0-324 GCF_033441795.1 Streptomyces sp. ADMS
AGGCGACCACCGCCACCGGCCTGATGTTCACCAGCCCGCGCCAGGACGCGCAGGTGGCCTACCTGCCCGAGAGCTGCTACGGCGGATGGAAGGCCACCCAGTGCCGCGAGCCGCTCGGCACACCTCTTTGGTGGGCCAGCTTCAGCAGGAACACCCCGGCCGAGATCACCTCTGCTTTCACCGCCGCGCTCGCCGAGGGCCTGCCCAGCGACCATCGCGACTTCCTGCACGCCGGCCCCCACCACCGGCCTAGCAGCCCCGCCGGGGCATTGGCCGACCGCGGGTGGCAGACCGACGACACCGCCATGTACCTCTACCAGCGTT
>NZ_JAVFVX010000506.1:0-323 GCF_033441795.1 Streptomyces sp. ADMS
GTAGGCGGGTGGGCAGGGGGTCGCCGCGCCGGTTGTAGTGGCTGACGGTGGCCCGGGTCTGGTGCAGGGCTCGCCAGTGGTGCTGCTGGAGGTGGTAGGCGTCGCTGTGGTGGGTGCTCAGGGCGGTGGCCGCGAGGAGACAGGCAAGGGCCGGGACAGTCAGCCGGATCAGCGCAAGGCGGTGCCCCTTCCCGCTGTCGACTGGGCTTTTCCCTCGTCTGCAGGGTCCAGGCCGGCGCGCTGCCCGGGGAGGTCGTGTTCTGGTTGTGGGTCGGGGTGGCGGGCGCGTTGGACGGTCAGGAAGGCCAGGGCGAGCATCGCGC
>NZ_JAVFVX010000507.1:0-323 GCF_033441795.1 Streptomyces sp. ADMS
GGGCGAAGCCGTCCCAACTGCCGACGAGGTGGGGGTCGGTGTGCTCGTCGCGTTTGCCGGGGCCGTACAGGTAAACGAGCAGGCCGTGAGTGCGTGAGCCGCGTCGGATCTTGGGGACCATCAGAGGCGCTTCTTGACCAGGGTGTCGGCCGTGTCGTCTATGCAGGCCAGGACGCGGGTCAAGGTCGTGAGGGCGTGGTCGAGTTCGCCGGGGCGGGGCTGTCCTCCGGCGTTGTACACGAAGGCGATCTGGTTGATGTTGTTGCCGATGCGGGAGATGGCGGTGCGCAGGGCGGCCAGCTCGTCGATGGCGGCGTCGACCT
>NZ_JAVFVX010000508.1:0-323 GCF_033441795.1 Streptomyces sp. ADMS
AGGCGACCACCGCCACCGGCCTGATGTTCACCAGCCCGCGCCAGGACGCGCAGGTCGCCTACCTGCCCGAGAGCCGGTACGGCGGATGGAAGGCCACCCAGTGCCGCGAGCCGCTCGGCACACCTCTCTGGTGGGCCAGCTTCAGCAGGAACACCCGGCCGAGATCACCTCAGCTTTCACCACCGCGCTCGCCGAGGGCCTGCCCAGCAACCATCGCGACTTCCTGCACGCCGGCCCCCACCACCAGCCCAGCAGCCCCGCCGGGGCGTTGGCCGACCGCGGGTGGCAGACCGACGACACCGCCATGTACCTCTACCAGCGTT
>NZ_JAVFVX010000509.1:0-323 GCF_033441795.1 Streptomyces sp. ADMS
GGGCGAAGCCGTCCCAACTGCCGACGAGGTGGGGGTCGGTGTGCTCGTCGCGTTTTCCCGGGCCGTACAGGTAGACGAGCAGGCCGTGGGTGCGTGAGCCGCGTCGGATCTTGGGGACCATCAAAGGCGCTTCTTGACCAGGGTGTCGGCCGCGTCGTCTACGTGGGTCAGGAGGCGGGTCAAGGTGGTGAGGGCGTGGTCGAGTTCGCCGGGGCGGGGCTGCCCGCCGGCGTTGTACACGAAGGCGATCTGGTTGATGTTGTTGCCAATGCGGGAGATGGCGGTGCGCAGGGCGGCCAGCTCGTCGATGGCGGCGTCGACCT
>NZ_JAVFVX010000050.1:0-20500 GCF_033441795.1 Streptomyces sp. ADMS
CGCCTTGGGTGCCCTGCGGGCCGGTGTCACCTTGTGTGCCGGTGTCGCCCTGGAATCCCTGCGTGCCGGTGTCACCTTGGGTGCCGGTGTCGCCCTGGGTGCCCTGCGCACCGGTATCACCCTGAGCGCCGGTGTCGCCCTGCGTGCCCTGCGCACCGGTATCACCCTGGAACCCCTGATCGCCCTGCGGGCCGGTGTCACCCTGAGCGCCGGTGTCGCCTTGGAACCCTTGGGTGCCCTGCGCGCCGGTGTCGCCCTGATCGCCCTGCGGGCCGGTGTCACCCTGCGCACCGGTATCACCTTGGGTGCCCTGCGGGCCGGTATCGCCCTGATCGCCTTGAGCTCCCGCATCACCCTGGGCGCCTTGGCTGCCCTGAGGGCCCTGCGGACCCCCGTGGTCGTGGTGCTTGCCGCTTCCGCAAAAAGCCTCTCCTATTTCGTCCCAGTCATCATTGGGCATCGGCCACGGGTGGAGATCGGAATCGACGCTTAGTGCGCCATTCGGGCCTGGCAGCGTGAAAGGGCAATCGACACCGGGCTTCTCGCTCGCAGCGGCCAGAGCGGTCGTCGACGAGGCGAAGTTGACGACCAGGCCAAATGCTCCCGCGGCCGAAAACATGGCGGCGGCCTGGACCCATGATTTACGAAGTGACTGACGTTTCATCGCTGAACCCTCCTGCGGAGCTGGAAGCCAGTGCGCGGTCATACATCGACTTCATTGGTGCGCAGTGCTGTTGCACAGTGCTGTACCGCGCGCTGGACACCGGAGAGCCACACGACGGCATGGGGGGCGTACTCGTACTGCACTTATGCCGAATACAGCCTGCGCCGTCCCGGAATATCGCCGTACTTCATTCCGTTGGCGTACTGATTGTCCGGGCGGAATGGCTGCCGGTCGGAATACGAGGCGTGGCAGAGGCCGGCGGCGGCGTCACGGCGGACGTGGCCATCTACCTGTCCGGCGAGTCGCTGTGCGCCAGGCACACCTTGTGCGAGGGCAGCAGCCCCTTCTTCGTCATCTCGGCCAGGGATGGTGCTGCCGCGTCCCTGTCGGAGAGCAGCGGTGCGTCGGCCGGCCACTCGATGCCCAGGCTTGGATCGAGCGGTACACGCGCTTTCCTTGAAGGCCTGGGCTGCAGCGGCCTCGACGGTGAACGCCGGGCGAGGGGGGACGCGCGGGGGCCGGTAGGGTCGACGCGTGAGTAACGATGACATCACGCTGGCCGCGGGTGACGCGGAGGTGACCGTGCAGCCGGGTAACGGCGGCCGGGTCGGAGGGCTGCGCGTCGACGGAGTGGAACTGCTGCGGCAAGGAGAGCGGTTCGGCTGTTTTCCGATGGTCCCCTGGTGCGGGCGTACCCGTGACGGCCGCTTCCTCGACGGCGGCACCGTACGCCAACTCCCCCTCAACTCCCCGCCGCACGCCATCCACGGCACCGTCCGCGACGGCGCCTGGCGCGTCGCCCGTGCCACCGCCGACGAGGCCGTGATCACGTACGACCTCGTCGACCCCTGGCCCTACCCCGGCCGCGTCACGCAGGTCGTCGCGCTGACCCCGGACGTCCTCACGCTCACCATGTCCGTGGAGACGTACGGCGATTCCTTCCCGGCGCAGATCGGCTGGCACCCCTGGTTCAACCGGAACCTCGGCGGCGCGGACGCACCGGCGGAGGTCCAGGTGGCCTTCGCGCCCGCCTGGCAGGAGGAGCGCGGCGACGACCACCTCCCCACCGGGAACCGTGTCGACCCGAATCCCGGCCCCTGGGACGACTGCTTCGGCATGCCCGGCGGCGTCGACGTCACCCTCACCTGGCCGCAGCGCCTGGAGCTGAGGGTGACCAGCCCCGAGGAATGGGTCGTCGTGTACGACGAGCAGGAAGCCGCCGTGTGCGTGGAGCCGCAGACCGGCCCGCCCAACGGGCTCAACTCCCGGCCGCGTCTCGTCACGCCCATCGAGCCCCTGGAAGCCACAATGACGTGGAGCTGGCGAGCCCTCTGACGACCCCGTCTAGGCTGGCGGGCATGAGTGACGTAGACGTACGCGGCGCGCTGCTGCAGCAGATCAAGGACAAGGCCGTCGTGCACGGCAAGGTGACCCTGTCGTCGGGTCTCGAGGCCGACTACTACATCGACCTCCGCCTCGTCACCCTCGACGGGCAGGCCGCGCCGCTGGTCGGGCAGGTGCTGCTCGATCTGGCGGCGGAGGCGGGGCTCGAGTTCGACGCCGTGGGCGGGCTGACCATGGGGGCCGACCCCGTCGGGACGGCGATGATGCATGCCGCCTCCGCTCGCGGGCAGCGCCTCGACGCGTTCGTCGTGCGCAAGGCTGCCAAGGCGCACGGTATGCAGAAGCGCGTCGAGGGTCCGGGCATCGAGGGACGGCGCGTGCTGGTCGTCGAGGACACGTCCACGACCGGCGACTCGCCGCTCACCGCCGTGGCGGCCGTGCGCGAGGCCGGCGCCGAGGTGGTGGGCGTGGCGACCATCGTCGACCGGGCGACGGGCGCCGCCGAGAAGATCGAGCAGGGCGCCGGGGTGCCGTACCTCTTCGCGTACTCGAAGAGCGACCTGGGCCTGGACTGAGTACCGGACTCAGTACTGGGCGAAACGTCTGGAAAGATGGGGCCGACGATGACGTCGCTTCCCAGGTCTCGCAGCCAGGTCTAGGTCAGGGCCGTAGGTACGCAGGCAATTACGCCAGATCGCCAACCCGCACATCACGAGGAGCGGACACATGCCCATCGCAACCCCTGAGGTCTACAGCGAAATGCTTGACCGGGCAAAGGCAGGCAAGTTCGCCTACCCGGCCATCAACGTGACCTCGACCCAGACCCTGCACGCTGCCCTGCGCGGCTTCGCGGAGGCGGAGAGCGACGGCATCATCCAGATCTCGACGGGTGGTGCGGAGTTCCTCGGCGGCCAGTACAGCAAGGACATGGTCACCGGTTCCGTCGCCCTGGCCGAGTTCGCGCACATCGTCGCCGAGAAGTACCCGGTCACGGTCGCCCTGCACACGGACCACTGCCCGAAGGACAAGCTCGACGGGTACGTACGTCCGCTGCTCGCGGTCTCCGAGGAGCGCGTGAAGGCCGGCCGCAACCCGCTGTTCCAGTCCCACATGTGGGACGGTTCCGCCGAGACCCTCGCCGACAACCTCGCCATCGGGCAGGAGCTGCTGGCGCGGGCCGTCGCCGCGAAGATCATCCTTGAGGTCGAGATCACGCCGACCGGTGGCGAGGAGGACGGTGTCTCGCACGAGATCAACGACTCCCTCTACACGACCGTCGACGACGCCCTGCGTACGGTCGAGGCCCTGGGTCTCGGCGAGAAGGGCCGCTACCTGCTCGCCGCGTCCTTCGGCAACGTCCACGGCGTGTACAAGCCGGGCAACGTCGTCCTGCGCCCCGACCTCCTCAAGGAGCTGAACGAGGGCGTCGCCGCGAGGTACGGCCGGCCGGCCGGCTCCCAGCCGTTCGACTTCGTCTTCCACGGCGGCTCCGGCTCCTCGGAGGAGGAGATCGCCACCGCGCTGGAGAACGGCGTCGTGAAGATGAACCTCGACACCGACACGCAGTACGCCTTCACGCGTCCCGTCGCGGACCACATGTTCCGCAACTACGACGGCGTCCTGAAGGTCGACGGCGAGGTCGGCTCCAAGTCGACCTACGACCCGCGTACGTGGGGCAAGCTGGCCGAGGCGAGCATGGCCGCCCGTGTCGTCGAGGCCACGCAGAACCTGCGGTCCGCGGGTACGAGGATCAAGTAACCCGTCGGTCCTTCTGCGAGCCCGGCGTCTGTCTACGGCGCCGGGCTCGCTGTATACCTGGGGCATGTCCGACGTGCGGATCGCCTCACCCCAGGGCAAGCGGATTCTGCTGACCACCGTCCTCGGTTCCAGCATGGCCCTGCTGGACTCGACCGTCGTGAACGTCGCGCTGCCGCGCATCGGCCGTGATCTCGACGCCGACCTGGCCGCCCTCCAGTGGACGGTCAACGCGTACATGCTGACGCTGGCCGGGCTGATCCTGCTCGGCGGTTCGCTCGGGGACCGGTACGGCCGCCGCAGGATCTTCGTCGTCGGCGTCGTCTGGTTCGCGGTGGCCTCGCTGCTCTGCGGCCTCGCCCCGAACACGGGTGTCCTCGTCGCCGCCCGCGCGCTGCAGGGTATCGGCGGCGCTCTCCTCGTACCCGGCTCCCTGGCCCTCATCCAGGCCTCCTTCCACCCCGACGACCGGGGGCGGGCGGTCGGGCTGTGGTCGGGCTTCGGGGGCATCGGGGCGGCCGTGGGCCCCTTCCTGGGCGGCTGGCTGGTGGACGGTCCCGGGTGGCGGTGGGTGTTCCTGCTCAACGTCCCGCTGGCGCTGCTGTGCGCCCCCATCGCCGTACGGCATGTCCCCGAGTCCGGCGACGGCCGTACGGAGCACGGCCGCTTCGACGTCCTCGGCGCGGCCCTGGGGGCGCTCGCGCTCGCCCTGGTGACGTACGCGCTGATCGAGGCCAGGTCCGGCTCCGTGGCCGTGGCGCCGGCGGCGGTGGCGGGCGTCACGGCGGGCGTGGCCTTCGTGTACGTCGAGCGGCGGCGCGCCGGTGACGCGATGATGCCGCTGGACATCTTCGCCTCGCGCCAGTTCACGGCCGTCAACCTGGTCACGCTGTGCGTGTACGCGGCCTTCGGAGGCTTCTTCTTCCTCTCCGCGCTCCAGCTCCAGGTGGTGGCCGGCTACTCGGCCCTGGGCGCCGGTACGGCCCTGCTGCCGACCACCGCCCTGATGCTGCTGCTGTCGGCACGCTCGGGCGAGCTGGCGGAGCGGATCGGGCCGCGCGTGCCGCTGACGGTCGGGCCGTTGCTGTGTGCGGCGGGGATGCTGCTGATGCTGCGGGTGGGCGCGGGGGCGTCGTACGCCGCCGATGTGCTGCCCGCGGTGCTGGTGCTCGGGCTGGGCATGGTGACGCTGGTCGCGCCGCTCACGTCGAGCGTGCTGGCGTCGGTGGGGACGGAACGGGCGGGGCTGGCGAGCGGGGTGAACAACGCCGCGGCGCGGGCTGCGGGGTTGGTGGCGGTGGCGGCGTTGCCGCTGGTGACGGGGATGGGGGCGGAGGCGTACCGGTCGGGGGCGGTGTTCGACGAGGCGTTCCGGCGGGCGATGGTGGTGTGTGCGGGGGTGTTGGCGGCGGGGTCGGTGCTGGCGTTCGCGACGGTGCGGAGGCCGGGGGCGGAATGTCTGCACCCGGAGTGCCGCACGCACGGGTGCGTGACGGCTCCGCCGCTGGAGGGGGCGGGTACGGGGGCGGATGACCGGCCTTGACCTCGCCCCCGCCGCCCCTGCCCGTCCCGTCCTCGGGGGCTCCGCCCCCGAACCCCCGCTCCTCGAACTCCCCCAGGGGGGACCCTCAAGGGGCTGAAAACGGCCGGGGCGAAACAAACACCGTCCGATACCCCAGACTGGAACCCATGACCCTTCACGAAAACCTGCTCGGCGGCCCGCCCCCCACCCACCTTCCCGACTACCCCGAGCCTCGCGAACTCCTCGCGAACGGCACCGCCCCCGCCGACGTCGCCGCGAACTACCCCACCTCCTCCCTCGCCTGGGCCCAGCTCGCCGACGACGCGTTCGAGCGGGGCAGTGTCGTGGAGTCGTACGCCTACGCCCGTACCGGATACCACCGCGGCCTCGACTCCCTGCGCCGCGCCGGCTGGAAGGGGCATGGGCCTGTGCCGTGGGAGCACGAGCCGAACCGTGGCTTCCTGCGGGCCCTGCACGCCCTCGCCCGTGCCGCTGGCTCGATCGGTGAGCAGGAGGAGTACGAGCGCTGCACCCAGTTCCTGAAGGACTCCTCCGCGACGGCGGCCCAGACGCTCGGCTAGCATCCCCGCCCCACCTGCCCTCGGCCCGCCTGTGAACAGGCGGGCCTTGCGGTTTAGGGGGACGATGTGTTGGATGCCCGTGGGGACCGGGGCCCCCGTGTCGGAATTCGGCAGGGGCGGACCGCCACCCGGAGTACAACAGGAGACAGCGATGTCCCTCCAGGCTCAGCCCCCCGAGGCTTCGGAGCCCGAGACCCCGCATCTCGACTTCGCCGGTACGACGCCGTACGAGGACTATGTGCAGGCCGACGTCCTCACCCACCTCCAGCACACCCTCTCCGACGACCCCGGAGAGATGGTCTTCCTGGTGACCACCCAGGTCATGGAGCTGTGGTTCACGGTCATCGTGCACGAGTGGGAGACCGCCGCGAAGGCCCTGCGCGGGGACGACGTCCCCACCGCCGTCGCCGCGCTCAAGCGTTCCGCGCGTGAGCTGGAGGCGCTCAACGCCTCGTGGCGCCCCCTCGCCCAGCTCACCCCCGCCCAGTTCAACTCCTACCGCGCCGCCCTCGGCGAGGGCTCCGGATTCCAGTCCGCGATGTACCGGCGGATGGAGTTCCTGCTCGGCGACAAGTCCGCGTCGATGCTCGTACCGCACCGCGCCGCCCCCCGCGTGCACGCCGAGCTGGAGAAGGCGCTGCACGAACCGAGCCTGTACGACGAGGTGTTGAAGCTGCTCGCGCGGCGCGGGTACGACGTCCCGGACGCCGTCCTGTCCCGGGACGTGTCCCTGCGGTACGAGCCCTCGGTCGAGGTCGAGGCCGCCTGGACCGCCCTCTACTCGGGTGATCCCGAGGCCGAACTCGCCCGTCTCGGTGAGGCGTTGACGAACGTCGCCGAGCTGGTGTGGCGTTGGCGCAACGACCATCTCGTCGCCACCCGGCGTGCCATGGGCGCCAAGGCCGGTACCGGTGGCTCCGCCGGGGTGGCCTGGCTGGAGAAGCGGGCGCAGAAGAACGTCTTCCCCGAGCTGTGGACGGCGAGGTCCCATGTCTGAGCTGCTGCCCTCGAAGACGGAGGTCGCCGCGGAACTGGACTCGCGCGACGAACTCGCCAAGGTGCGCGCGCAGTTCGTGCTCGACTACGGCGTCACGTACCTGGACGGGAACTCGCTCGGCGCACTGCCCGCCGCCGTCCCCGGCCGGCTGGACGACGTCGTGCGCCGGGAGTGGGGCGAGCTGCGTATCCGGTCCTGGGACGAGAGCGGCTGGTGGACCGCGCCCGAGCGGATCGGTGACCGTATCGCTCCGCTGGTGGGTGCGGCGGCCGGCCAGGTCGTCGTGGGTGACTCGACAAGTGTCAATGTTTTCAAGGCACTTGTGGGAGCCGTGCGGCTGGCGGGGCCCGGCCGGGACGAGATCCTCGTCGACGCCACCACCTTTCCCACCGACGGCTACATCGCCGAGTCCGCCGCCCGGATGACCGGATGCTCCCTGCGCGCCCTCGAACCGGGCGCCGTACCAGGGGAGTTGAGCGGCCGTACAGCCGCCGTGCTGCTCAACCACGTCGACTACCGCACCGGCCGGCTGCACGACCTGCCCGCCCTCACGGCCGCGATCCACGCGTCCGGCGCCCTGGCCGTCTGGGACCTGTGCCACAGCGCGGGCGCCCTGCCGGTCGGGCTGGACGAGCACGGGGTGGACCTCGCCGTCGGGTGTACTTACAAGTACCTGAACGGCGGGCCCGGTTCGCCTGCCTACCTGTACGTCCGTCAGCAGCACCAGGAGCGGTTCGACTCCCCCCTTCCCGGCTGGACCTCGCACGCCGACCCCTTCGGCATGCGGCCCGAGTACGCCCCCGCCCCGGGTGCGACGCGCGGGCGGGTCGGTACGCCGGACGTCCTCTCCATGCTCGCCCTGGAGGCCGCACTTGAGGTCTGGGAGGGGGTCGGCATCGAGGCTGTACGGGCCAAGTCCCTCGCCCTGACCGACTTCTTCCTGGAGTGCGTCGACGAGTACGTCCCGGAGGGGCGCGTCGAGTCCGTGACGCCGGCCGCGCATGCCGAGCGGGGGAGCCAGGTCGCGCTGCGGTGCGACGACGCGGGGGACGTGATGGCGCGGCTCGTCGAGCGGGGTGTCGTCGGCGACTTCCGGCGGCCCGATGTGCTGCGTTTCGGGTTCACGCCGTTGTACGTCGGGTTCGCGGACGTGGAACGGGCGGCCCGGGTGCTGGGTGAGGTCGTCGCCGGCTGAGCCCTGTGCGGATCAGGCGACGGTCGGCGTGACGTACACGTCGGCCCTCGCCGGCGCGCGGGCCGCCTTCGCGGCGCGGGTGGCGGCCCGGACGCGGGCGGTACGGCCGTAAATGAAACAACAGGAGCGTTTTGCCTCTCACCGAGCGTCAGTTCCGCGTGTCGGCGCACGTCACGGGGCCTGATAGCGTCCCGGCAACGGCCGAATTCTCTCCAGGTCCGCCAAATCCTCCCCCAGGGCCGAAAGCCTGGGAGGTACCCCCATCGTCGCTGAGAGGTTGGAGCATGCCGGACGATGCCGTAGGACGGGAGCACGGCGCCGCAGAGGCCGCCGCTGCGGAAGAGGAGTCGGCCTTCTCGCACCCGCCCGTCGACCCCGACGCCACCGCCGCGTACGGCGACCACCCCGACCACGTGATCGACTTCTACGCCCCGCACGGCCCCGCCGCGCGGCCGGACGACGGAAGCGCGCCGCTGGTCGTCGTGTTGCACGGGGGTGCCTGGCGGGCGCCGTACGACCGCCGGCACATCACTCCGTTCGCCGGGTTCCTGGCCCGGCGCGGGTTCGCCGTGGCCAACGTGGAGTACCGGCGGGGCGGGGACGGCCCCACCGTCGCCGGGCGCTGGCCCGAGACCTTCGACGACGTCGCGGCGGCGCTGGACGCCCTGCCCGCGCTCGCCGCGGCCCACCTTCCGCAGGCCGACCCGCGCCGTATGGTCGTCACCGGGCACTCGGCGGGCGGGCACCTGGCCCTGTGGGTCGCCGCCCGGCATCTGCTGCCCGCCGACGCGCCCTGGTACCTCGACCGTTCCGCCCCGCTGCGCGGCGTGGTCGCCCTCGCCCCGGTCGCGGACTTCGGCGTCGCCGCGAAGCTGGACGTCTGCTCCGACGCCGTCCGCCAACTCCTGGGCGGGGAAGGGCACTTCGCCGAGCGTCAGCCCTACGCCGACCCGGCGCTCCTGCTCCCCACCGGCATCGCGACCACCCTCGTACAGGGGCGCGCCGACATCGACGTACCGCAGATCGTCGCAGAGTCGTACGCGGACGCGGCGGCGAAGGCCGGTGAGGTGGTCGGTCTGACGCTCCTTGAGGACGTCGGTCACTTCCCGCTGATCGACCCGGTGGCGGACGCGTGCGCGGTGGTGGCGGAGGAGATCGCACAGCTGGCGTGGTGAGTACGGGAGCGCGCGAGTACATACCGGAAACGCCCTGGTCGTACTCGTGGACGTCCCCCGGCGGGCGCCGTAGTACCTGAGACGGAGGGCCGAGAACCCCTCTCACTGCTGACGACCGCGGCCCGTCCGCCGCCTACCGTGCTGTATGTGACTGAGACGACCCACACGCAGACGAACCCCGGGCCGAAGCCGACGGGCGACGGCCTGTCGCGGAGACCCGAGTTCCGGCTGGCCATGGACGCCCTGGCGGGGCTGCGCGAGGACCTGTTCGACGACCCCTTCGCACACCGCCCACTGCCCCCGGGGAACAGGACCGGCCGGATCGCCCGGCGGCTGCCCCGGTGCGCGGTCTGGACGCCGCACGCCATGGTGGGCGCGGCCGGGCTGCTGGCCGCGCTCGTCGCCTTCGCCGACAGCTGGGGGCAGGAGCTGGTGGCGCTCGCGATGGCGTTCCTCGGGCTGGGCCCGGTGCTGCTGACGCTGGTCAGGCCGGTCGGGGCCTTCTGGTTCTCCATGGCCGCGACCCCGATCGTCGCCACGGTCGGCCACACCTGGAGCCAGTGGCCCTGGCTGCCGTCGAGTTTCGTCACCCACCTGGTGGTGCTGACGGTCGTCGCCGCCCGGACCCGGCCGCGTACGGCCGCCTGGATGTGGGCGCTGACGGCGGCGTACGCCGTGTTCGCCGAGGTTTTCCTCGGCAGCCAGAACTCCACCAACAGCGTGTCCTTTCTCTTCATCTCCGCGCTGGCGCTGCTCGTGGTGAGCATGCGGCAGGTGCGCCGGGCCGCCGAGCAGGAGGTGACCGCCCAGCAGACGGTGACCGCGCACGAGCGTTCCAGGCGCACGCTGCTGGAGGAGCGCACGACCATCGCGCGTGAGCTGCACGACGTCGTCGCGCACCACATGTCGGTCGTCGCCATCCAGGCGGAGGCGGCGCCCTACCGGGTGGAGAACCCGCCCGAGGAGCTGACGAAGGCCTTCGCGACGATCCGCGAGAACGCGGTGGCCGCGCTCAACGAACTCCGCCGGGTCCTGGGCGTCGTACGCGCGGAGGACCACGAGGCTCCCGACGCCCCGCAGCCCACCCTGGCCGACCTCGACGGACTGCTCGCGAACGTGCGTGAGGCGGGCCTCTCCGTCGACAACGCGGTGGTGGGCGCGGTACGTGAACTCCCGCAGGGCGTCGAGCTGTCGGCGTACCGGATCGTGCAGGAGGCGCTGAGCAACACGCTTCGGCACGCACCGGGCGCGAGCGCGCGGGTGGAGATCGCTTATGTGCTGGGTGGGTTGAGCCTGTGGATAGTCAACGGCCGGGCGGCGGAGGTGTCGTTCGTGAAGTCGACGCCGACGCAGGGCGCGGGGCAGGGCCTCACGGGGATGCGCGAGCGAGTCTCCATGCTCGGCGGCGAGATGACGGCGGCCCCGGCGGCCGACGGGGGCTACGAGGTCAGGGTCTTCCTCCCGGTCGCGAGCGCCACCGAGGAGAACGGAGCGGGAGAGGCATGACCACCCGTACGATCCGCGTACTGGTCGCGGACGACCAGGTGATGGTCCGCGAGGGCTTCTCCGTACTGCTCAACGCGATGCCGGACATCGAGGTGGTCGGCGAGGCGGTGAACGGCCGCGAGGCGGTGGAGCGGGTGCGTGAACTCGCCCCGGACGTCGTCCTGATGGACATCCGGATGCCCGAACTGAACGGTATCGAGGCGACCCGGGAGATCGTCGCGGCGGACGGCACGGCGAAGGTGCTGGTGCTGACGACGTTCGACCTCGACGAGTACGTGTACCAGGCGCTGCGCGCGGGCGCGTCGGGCTTTCTGCTGAAGGACGCGTCGGCGCGCCAACTGGCCGACGCGGTAAGGGTGGTGGCGGCCGGTGAGGCGCTGCTCGCTCCCTCGGTCACCCGGCGCCTGATCACGGAGTTCTCGAAACTCTCCGAGGCGCCGCGCATCGTGCCGGGCGCGCAGGCGGCGTACGGTGACCTGACCGACCGGGAGACCGAGGTACTGGTGCTCATCGCGCACGGTCTGTCGAACGTGGAGATCGCGCGCCGGCTGGTGGTCGCCGAGTCGACGGTCAAGACGCACGTCAGCCGCATCCTGGTGAAACTTGGGCTGCGGGACCGTACGCAGGCGGCGGTGTTGGCGTACGAGGCGCGGTTGGTGACGCCGCGGTGAGACACGGCGGGCCAGGGCGGGCCAGGGCGGCGACCGCGGTGACACGGACGTCGCGGTGGCGATGACCGCGCCCGTGGCGCGGACGTGGTGGTGGTGGTCTCGTGCGTGACACGGACCGGCGTCGACGACGGCCACCGTGGTCGGACGTGGTCGGACATGGTCGGACGTGGTCAGGCGCGGTCGGGTGCGGTCAGGGTCATCTGCGCCCGAGATAGACCCGCAACGCCCGCTGCAGCACCTTGCCCTGGCTGCCCACCGGCAGTTCCCACTCCCCGAGGTACTCCACGGGCCGGCCGCCGGCCCCCGTCTTGAAGTGGAGCCGGCCGAGCAGGCGGTCCTCGGTGAGGGCGGGGGTGATGGAGCGCAGGTCGTACGTCTCGACGCCCGCCGACCGCGCGTCACACAGCATGCGCCACAACAGCGCGCTGCTGGGCCGCAGTTGACGCCCGCGACGGCCGGACGCGGCGTACGAGTGCCAGGCACGGGAGCCGACGTTGATCATGAGGGCACCGGAGAGCGCCTCGCCCTCGTACTCGGCGAGGTAGAGGCGCAGCCGGTCGTCGTCCTCGGCGTTCAGGGCCCTCCACATGCGTCGGAAGTAGTCCAGCGGGCGGGCCTTGAAGCCGTCGTGGGCGGCGGTCGCGGTGTACAGGCGGTGGAAGTCGGGCAGGTCGGCGTCCGACACCCAGGAGACCCGGACGTCGGCCGACTCGGCTGTGCGCAGGGACTGTTCCCAGTGCGGGGCGAGGGCGTCGCGAAGGTCGTCCTCGGAGCGGCCCGCCAACGGGATGTGGCAGCCGTAGCGCGGCTGACCGAGGCCGAACCCGTTGCCGTCGTCCTCCTCGCACGGCCGCCACCCGAGCCGCCGCAGCCGCTCCGCGGCGTCGAGCGCGTATCCGTCGATGCCGGCCGCGGGGAGGTCGCGCAGATGACGTACGCCGGGGTCGGCGATGCCCGCCGTGACGGTGGCCGCGTCCCAGTGACGTACGACCAGGGGCGGCCCGATGCGTACCGAGAACGCCCCGATCCGCTCCAGATGGGCTATGAGCGGGTCCAGCCAGCGCTCCAGGCGGGGGGTCCGCCAGTCGATCGCGGGTCCGTCGGGAAGGTACGCGAGGTAGCGCCGTGTCCCGGGCAGCGGCCGGTACAGGACGAGTGCCGCCGCGACCATCGCATCGCCCGTAGCCCCGCCCGTAGCCCCGCCCGTCTCCCCGCCCGTTTCCTCGCCCTCGAACCAGCCGATGCTCTCGGGCAGCCAGTCGGGCTTCACGCCGCCCCACTCGGGGATCTGGAGATGGCTCGCGTCGGGAGACTGCCGCAGGTGGGCAAGATGCTCCTCGCGCGTGATCTCCCGCACGTACAGGCTGGTCATGGGTGGGGTACTCCTGTTCGGGGGCGGCCACCCTAAGCCGGGGATCACCGGACGGGTCAAGAGTTCACGGTCTCTCCGTATCCCAGCCGGGCCCGGTGTACCGGACGGGCAGTACAGGCGAAGGGCCGCCGACGGCCACCCGAACTCCGCCTTCCGGCAGCGTGCCGTACGGTGAGACATCCCTGGTCAGATGGGGGTGGCTCGGGCTAGCGTCCGTGCATGGCAGCTGCTTCCGACCTCGCTTTCGACCCCTGGGACCCGGCGTTCGTCGCGGACCCGTATCCCGCGTACGCCGAACTGCGCGCCCGGGGCAGGGCCGTGTACTACGAACCCACGAACCAGTGGCTGGTACCGCACCACGCGGACGTCTCGGCGCTGCTGCGCGACCGCCGCCTCGGCCGCACCTACCAGCACCGCTTCACCCACGAGGACTTCGGCCGCACGGCACCCCCGCGGGAACACGAGCCGTTCCACACCCTCAACGACCACGGCATGCTGGATTTGGAGCCGCCGGACCACACCCGTATCCGACGGCTGGTCTCGAAGGCGTTCACCCCGCGCACGGTGGAGGGCCTGAAGCCGTACGTGGAGCAGCTGGCGGAGGAGCTGGTGGCCGGCCTGGTGAAGGCGGGTGGCGGCGACCTGCTGACGGACGTGGCGGAGCCGCTGCCGGTGGCGGTGATCGCGGAGATGCTGGGCATCCCGGAGGGCGACCGGGCGCCGCTGCGTCCCTGGTCGGCGGACATCTGCGGCATGTACGAGCTGAGCCCGTCCGAGGACACGGCGGCCAGGGCGGTACGCGCGTCGGAGGAGTTCACGGAGTATCTGCGGCAGCTGATCGCGGCCCGGCGCAGGGAGCCCGGCGAGGATCTGGTCTCGGGCCTGATCGCCGCGTACGACGAGGGCGACCGCCTGACGGAACAGGAAATGATCTCGACGTGCGTACTGCTGCTCAACGCGGGCCACGAGGCGACGGTCAACGCGACGGTGAACGGCTGGTGGGCGCTGTTCCGGAACCCGGCCCAGCTGGCGGCGCTGCGCGCGGACCACTCGCTGATCCCGTCCGCCGTGGAGGAGCTGATGCGGTACGACACCCCGCTCCAGCTCTTCGAGCGGTGGGTGCTGGACGACATCGAGATCGACGGGACGGTGATCCCGAGGGGGAGCGAGGTGGCGCTGCTCTTCGGCTCGGCCAACCATGACCCGGAGGTCTTCGCCGATGCCGGGGCGCTGGACCTGACGCGGCCGGAGAACCCTCACATCTCGTTCAGCGCGGGGATCCACTACTGCATCGGGGCTCCGCTGGCGCGGATCGAACTGGCGGCGTCGATGGGGGCGCTGCTGAGGGGAGCGCCGACGCTGGGGTTGACGGCGGAGCCGGTTCGGAAGCCGAACTTCGTGATCAGGGGGCTGGAGGGGCTGCGCGTCGAGACCTGAGCCGGGATCCGACGCCCCGCAGGGCCGCCCAGACGCCCAGGCGGCGGTGGTCCCGGCGAGGATCAGCAACGGCCCGGAGGGGAGTCGGCCGGTCCGACAGCGTCTCCTGCACGGTCACACGGTTTACCGGCGGCGGGTGCGGACGTGCCGCTGCCTGGCGGCCTGGACTTCGGGGGGCGCGTGCAAGATGCTGGAAGTACGGATGCCGGGCTGACCGGCGTCGCACCTGGAGGTGTGCGGTGGACTGGTGGTTGTGGCTCGTCGTCGCCGGGGTACTGGCGGTGGTGGCGGCTGGGACGATGCTGGGCATCCAGGCCCGACGTCGGTCCGGCGGTGTGATCGCGGTGCGGCGCGGCCGGGGCCGGGCGGGCAAGAAGGGGGCGTCATGAGCACGCTGATGCTGGCTTCGGAGATCGGTAAACGTCCCGTGGTCACCTTGTCCGGCGAGGCGGTCGCACAGGTCAAGGACATTGTCTTCGAGGGCCGTGCGGGCCGGGTGTCGGGCTTCACGCTGAGCGGGCGAGGCATTTTCTCGGGCCCCAAGCGCCAGGCTCTGCCATGGGCGGCGGTGACGGCCCTGGGCCCTCACGCGGTGATGGTCCGTGAGGAGGCGGCGTTCGAGGCCCGGAGCGAGGTCGTCGACCGCGGTGAGGCGGCAGGCGGGGACGTGCTGGGCTCGCGGGTGCTGAGCGACGCCGGTACGGACCTGGGAAAGGTCACGGACGTGGTCATCGAGGTGACCGCGACCGCGGCCGCCGTCGCCGGCTATCAGATCGCCTCGAGTGAGGCGCTCGGCCGCCAGGAGCGCACGGTGTACATCCCGCTGGCGGAGACCGTCGCGGTCTCCGGCGAGGCGCTGGTGATCCCCGCCGCGGCGACCGACTTCGTCGCCGATGACCTGCCCGGTTTCACCGGTATGGTCCAGGCGTTCCGCGCCCACGTGAAGGAGGCGTGATGCTGTTCTCCCAGATCTCCGGCCTGCCGGTGGTGGACACCGCCGAGGCTCACCATGTCGGCGTGGTCGACGGGCTCGTCCTCGCCGCCCACCCGCCGCGGGTCCTCGCTCTGCGACTGAAGAAGGCCGGCCGGTCCGGCTCCTTCCTCACCTGGGAGAACGTCCAGGCCATCGGCCACGACGCGGTCATGGCCCGCACCCATGCCCTGCAGGACGCCGACGACGATCTCGCCGCCCCCGCCGCCGTCTGCAAGGACCTGATCGGCCGCCGCATCCTCACCCACCAGGGCGCCGAGGTAGGCACCTTCCAGGACATCGACATCGACACCGGAACCGGAGCGGTCCTGACCGTGCACAGCGCCAACGACCACCACCCCGGTGCCGCGCTGACCGGCATCGGCTCCTACGCCCTCGTCATCACCACGGGGTCCTGACCCGACACCTGTTCCGCGGCGCCGAGTCGACGGGCGCTGCCCGGACAGAGCGGGCTCCCTCGTCTTCTGGATGTCCGCTGGGAGGCGCGCCCCGCTTCCGATGGCCGTAGGCCGGAGCGGCGGTCAGCGATCGGCGTCGTGAACGCGGAGATCGGGAGAGCGCGCCCCTGCGGTTTCTCGCGGGGGCGGGACTGGGGATTGACGGGGGTCGAGGAGGGCCGTGTTGACGGTGGAGGTCCACCGTTCGTACCAGGTTCCCTGGTCCCGGCGCAGCAGGACTGTCAGTCCTGGGCCGCCCCAGATGAGGACAGCTGCGAGCAGGGTGAGGTGCGGGAGCAGGCGACCGGCGAGTTCGGAGAACTCGAGCGACCCGGTGTGGTGGGCAAGGGCGGTCCAGGCCAGGGCGAGGGGGCAGTACACGATCCAGGAGCGCAGGGTGAGGCACAGCGGACCTGCTCGGGTGCCGTCGGGTCGGGTGAGGTGCAGGAGTACGGCCCGTTTGCCGGGAGTGGTCGCGAAGACGGCCGGCAGCAGCCAGAACCAGACCAGCCCGAGGGCGGCGCCGATCGGCAGCGCGTGGTGCCGGCCGGTGTGCCAGGAGGTGGCGACGGCGAGCAGACCGGTGGCCAGTGTCCAGACGATGAGCCAGCCGGCCAGGTCGGTGAGGAAGGCGAAGAGCCGTCGGGAGAGGGTGACGCGCCATGCGTAGCGGCGGCGTTCGCGGTCGGGGTCGTTGACAGGCAGCAGGCGGATGAGAGGGCCGGCGGCGATCCACCCCAGGGCCGCGCCGGCGGTGTTGAGCATGAGGTCGTCCACGTTGAACTGCCGGTAGGGGCAGGCGTAGACGAACCACAGACCGGTGTACTGGGTGGTTTCGAAGAACAGGGAGGTGACGAAAGCCGCGGACGTCGCACGGATCAGCCGCTGCCGCAGGTAGTAACGGAGATAGACGCCCAGCGGCAGGAGCAGCACGGCGTTGAGCAGCGTGGTCCAGGTAGGGGCGAGATGCGCCAGCGCACCGGGTGACCAGTTGCCGCCACCTGCCGAGGAGATCGCGGCGTGGAAGGCGAAGGGCTCCAACTGCGGTTCTGCGGCGTAGTGGACGGAGGCGCAGTGGTCGCTTGTGTCGGCGGGCAGCGGCATCACCGTCTGCAGCAGCGCGGCGAGCAGGTAGAAGACGAAGCTGTAGAACACGAGAACCGGCCAGCCCCCTGCCCGGCCGCGCCTGCGGTACCCGCGGACTGCGGCCGGTCCCAGGATCACCGCGGCGACGAGTGGGAACAAGGTGACTGCGGCCTCGACGGGCAACAGGTAGGTGCGGAACACGGCATGCGCTTTCTGCGGCTGACGGACGACCTGCTCCGCCGCGGACTGCGGGAAGCAGGTGGCACGGCGAAACGGCCGACCCGAAACGGGCAGGCCAGGCCCGGAGAGCTCGATGTGCGTGCCGGATGCCAGAGTAGGGCCCGCGCAGACCGTCGACACGCACAACCACGGGAACGCATGCACCGGATGACCCGTCCCGACCATGCGCGGGAGCAGTGTGGAGTCGAAGTCCAGGACCAGGCCGGGCTGGACTGCTACCGCATCGCCTGCGAACTGCGCGGCGCGCAGCACCGCCGGTGTTACGTGCTCAGGTCCCGCCTCCGCAGCCCGGCCAGCCCCGCCGAAACGAGCCCCACCGCCACGCCCGTGAGCAGCAGCACCGCCGTCCAGCTCATCTCCCCGCCCGGCAGCTTCGGCAGATGCCCGAACGGCGACAGATCCAGCACCCCCTGCGGTACGTCAAGCGCCGGCCCGATCCACCCCACCAGCAGGGCGAACCCCGCAACACCCCAGGCCCCGACCGACAGTTGGGGCGACACCCCGTGCAGCAGGACCGCCAGTCCGCCCAGCACCCACACCGCCGGGACCTGCACCAGGCTCGCCCCGAGGACCGGGCCCAACCCCTCCCCGTACCCGAGTGCCAGGCCCAGGCCGCTCAGCAGCAGGATCAACACCGCGCCGCCGAAGGCGATCACCAGGTGCCCGCCTGCCCATCGCAACCGGCCCACCGCGTTCGCGAGGATCGGCTCCGCCCGCTGTGACGTCTCCTCTGCGTGCAGCCGGAGTACCGACGAGACGATGTACAGCGCGGCCACCATGCCGAACATGCCGGCCATCGTGGCCAGGAACGCGTCCTCGATGCCCGACTGGCCGCCCATCCGCTCGATGATCTCCCGCGTCTTGTCGTTGCCGCCGACCAGGTCCGCCGCGCCCTTCGTCAGCCCGCCGAAGGCGATCCCCGCCGCGAAGAACCCGATACTCCAGCCGAGGACGGCGCCCCGTTGCAACCGCCAGGCCAGCGCGCCCGCCGTGCCCAGACGGCCGGTCGCCGGGCCGGGGCGCGTCGCGATGAAGCTCATGCCGACGTCCCGGCGGCCCGCCAACTCGTAGGCCAGGTACCCCTGGACGGCTGCGGCGACCGCGAACAGCGCCAGCACCCACCACCGTTCGTCCGCGAACGGCCGTACGTTCTCCAGCCAGCCGATCGGTGAGATCCAGGTCAGCGGTGACGAACCGTCGTCCGTCGCCGAGTCGCCCGCCGCGCGCAGCACGAACGCCACGCCGAGCAGCCCGCCGGTCAGGCCCTTCGCCAGCCGCGCGCTCTCCGTGAACTGGGCGACGATCGCCGCCAGGGTGGCGAACGCCGTTCCCACGCCCGCGATGCCCAGGCCCAGGGCCAGCGCACCCGACGCGCCCTGGCCCGCCAGCCCGCCCGTGATCAGCAGCGCCAGGGCGACGTTGGCCACCACGGCGGTGAGCAGGGCCGCCGTCAGCGGGGCCCGGCGGCCCACCATCGCCGACGAGATCAGTTCCTGACGTCCGCTCTCCTCCTCGTCGCGGGTGTGCCGTACGACGACGAGCAGGCTCATGATGGCGGCGAGGATCGCCGCGAAGCCGCCGATGCGCCAGGCGGTCAGGCCGCCGATCGAGTCGCTGAACACCGGTCCGTACGTGGCCCGAAGGGAGTTGTTGGCGAGTATCTGGCGGGCGATGTCGGCGCGTTCGGCGGGGGTGGAGTACACGCTCTCCAGGGAGCCCGGGAGAGAGAGGACCATGAGGGCCGTCACCGCCACCCAGACCGGGATCATCACCCGGTCGCGGCGCAGGTTGAACCTCAACAGCGTTCCGGTGCCCGCCAGTTGGCGGGCTCCTGGCGAACGAACCGCGAAGGGCGTGGTCGTTGTCGCGGTCATCGGGGCAGTGTCTCCTCGGCCAGGACGTCCTGGTAGTGGCGCAGGAACAGTTCCTCCAGCGTCGGTGGCGTCGACCTCAGCGACCGTACGCCCGACTCGGTGAGCGAGCGCAGCACTGCGTCCAACTTGTCTGTGTCGACCTGGAGTTGGACCCGTTTCCCCTGTACGTCGAGGTCGTGGACGCCGGGGAGGTGTGCCAACCCGTTCGGTACGCCCGCCAGGTCTGCCGTGATGCTCGTCCGCGTGAGGTGGCGCAGGTCGGCGAGGGAGCCGGTCTGGACGGTTCGGCCCCTGCGGATGATGCTGACCCGGTCGCACAGCTCCTCGACCTCGCTGAGGATGTGGGAGGAGAGCAGGATCGTACGGCCCCTGTCCCGCTCCTCCTGCACGCAGCGCTGGAAGACCTCCTCCATCAACGGGTCGAGGCCGGAGGTCGGTTCGTCGAGGATCAGCAGGTCCACGTCCGACGCGAACGCCGCTACCAGCGCCACCTTCTGGCGGTTGCCCTTCGAGTACGTGCGGCCCTTCTTCGTCGGGTCCAGCTCGAACCGGTCGATCAGGTCCGTCCGGCGCCCCTTGTCGAGTCCGCCGCCGCGCAGCCGGCCGTACAGGTCGATGACCTCGCCGCCCGAGAGGTTGCGCCACAGGGTGACGTCGCCGGGGACGTACGCGATCCGGCGGTGCAGCTCGACCGCGTCCGCCCAGGGGTCCCGGTTCAGGATCCGCGCGGCGCCCGAGTCTGCGCGCAGCAGGCCGAGGAGGACGCGGATGGTGGTGGACTTTCCGGAGCCGTTGGGGCCGAGGAAGCCGTGCACTTCGCCGGTCTCCACGGTCAGGTCGAGACCGTCCAGAGCGTGCGTCCTGCCGAACGACTTGTGGAGTCCTGACACCTCAACAGCGTGGCTGGCCTTCGTCATGCTCCGAAAGTACGCTTGCTTCAGAAATTTGTGAAGTTAAGGAAGCGTATGAATGGTGGTTACACTCTGCGTATGACGGAACCGGTTGCGGCGGAGAGTGGGCGTGACCCCGAAGCGGTGTCGAAGTTCGTCGAAAGTTTCGCCGCCCAGCTCGTCGAGGCCGGGATGCAGCGCATGGCGGCCCGTGTCTTCGCCGCGCTGCTCGCCTCCGACGCCGGTGCCCTGACCTCCGCCGAGCTCGGCGAACAGCTCCAGGTCAGCCCGGCCGCCGTCTCCGGCGCCGTGCGCTATCTGTCCCAGGTGCACATGGTCTCGCGGGAGCGTGAACCCGGTTCACGTCGCGAGCGGTACCGGGTGCACAGCGACCAGTGGTACGAGGCGATGACCAACCGCGATGCCATCCTCAAGCGCTGGGGGCAGACCCTGCGCGTCGGCGTCGACAGCCTCGGTGCCGAGACGCCCGGCGGCCGGCGCATCGCCGAGACGCTCGCCTTCTTCGAGTACCTGGAGGGCGAACTCACCACGCTGATGGACCGGTGGCGGGAGGAACGCGCCAGAACCTCCGGCCAGGGATAGCGGCCCGAAGGGGCGCGGGCTGTGTCGACCTGCGGCTCCGCCGCGGGGCGCGACCGGCCACGGCCGGCCCCGCAGTTCCCTGCGGCGGTTCCCCGCGCCCCTTCCCCGCGCCCCTTCCCTGCGACGGTTCCCGTGGCGCTTCCCTGCGATGGTGCCTGCG
>NZ_JAVFVX010000050.1:20600-60577 GCF_033441795.1 Streptomyces sp. ADMS
GCGACGGTTCCCGTGGCGCTTCCCTGCGATGGTGCCTGCGGCGCTTCTCCGCGCCTCTTCCCTGCGACGGTGCCCGCGGCGCTTCCAGCGGAGCGCTATCGCTCCTTCGTCTCCTCCAGCACCGTCCGCCCCAGCAGCGCGTACCGCTCGGGGGAGCGTCGCTTGAGGTACTGGGCGTAGCCGATGCCGCCCGCCGCGATCAGTGCGACCAGCCACGGAGTGGACTTGAGCACCAGTGAGTCCGACTCCGAGCCCGCCGCGACGCCCATGTTGGACACCAGCAGCACCACCACCGCGAGCATCGCGAGACCGCCGACGAGCGGCGCCGTGAACGTCCGGAACCAGTGGCGGCTCTCCGGGTGGTTCCTGCGGAAGTAGGCCAGGACCGCGAGGGAGCAGACGGCCTGGACGACGAGGATCGCCATGGTGCCGAGGATGGCCAGCAGGACGTACGTACCCGTGTACGGGTCCTTGCCCGCGGCCCAGAACGCGGCGAGCAGGACGCCGCTGATGACCGTCTGTACGAGGCCCGCGATGTGCGGGGAGCCGTGGGCGGCGTGGGTGCGGCCGATGGTGTTCTTGAGGGAGGGGAGCACGCCCTCGCGGCCCAGGGCGTACATGTAGCGGGCGGCGCAGTTGTGGAAGGCCATGCCGCAGGCCAGCGAGCCGGTGATCATCAGCCACTGCATGACGACAACCGCCCAGTGGCCGACGTACTGCTCGGTGGGGTTGAAGAACAGGGCGAGGGGGTTCGCGGAGGAGGCCGCCTTCACCGCTTCCGCCTCACCGTTGCCCGTGATCGCCATCCAGGAGACGAAGACGTAGAAGACGCCGACGCCCAGGACGCTGATCATCGTCGCCTTGGGGATGATCCTCTTCGGGGCGCGGGACTCCTCGCCGTACATCGCCGTCGACTCGAAGCCGACCCAGGACCAGAAGGCGAAGAAGAGGCCGAGGCCGGCGCTGGTGCCCTGGAGGGGTAGGGGCGGCGGGGGCGACTCACGCCGGCAACGTCAGCCCCCACGCCCCCTCCCGCACCACCCACGTCCGCCTCCGCACCGGCCCGCTCACCAGCCCCGCGTCCGCCCGGTACCGGAAATCCGCCCCGGACACCGTCACCCGCCGCCCCACCGCCCCCAGTGGAGACGCCTCCGCGCCCACCGACACCGGGCGGACCTCCACCCGGGCACCCCCGGCCTCCCCGCGCGTCAGCGTCACCGCCTCCACCGGCTGGTCCAGGTCCACCAGGGTCACCCCGTCCACCTCGACGCGCAGCCGCGAGGGCCCGAGGCCACCCGGCACCGGGGCCACCCGTGATCCCCGCGTCCCCCGGACCGGCCGCCCCGCCAGTGTCCGTACCAGGGACTGGCAGCTCCGCAGCCAGGGGTGTACCGAAGCCCCAGCCTCCGCGTCCCCCTCCTCGGAGCCGTCGCCCGCCCCCCGTGCCGCCGGAATCCGCACCGCGCCCACCACCACCCCGTCGCTGTCGTCGACGAGAAGGTCCAGGCGGCGTTCGGCGCCCTCCAGGACGGCCCGCGCCGCGGCCACCGCGCCCATGGGGACGCCGAGCGAACGGGCCAGGGAGAGGACTCCGGCCGCGCCCACCGGGACGACCGACAGCGCACATCCGGCCAGCTCCCGCTGCCGGTGCAGCAGGGCAACGGTACGCAGCAGGGCCCGGTCGTCGCCGATCACCACCGGGCGCCGGGAGCCTCGCCGGGCGAGTGCGCGAGCGAA
The DNA here is from genome assembly GCF_033441795.1 of Streptomyces sp. ADMS. NCBI lineage: Bacteria > Bacillati > Actinomycetota > Actinomycetes > Kitasatosporales > Streptomycetaceae > Streptomyces > Streptomyces sp. ADMS. The sequence goes on from NZ_JAVFVX010000050.1 coordinate 22,338, forward strand.
TTCCTCGGGCCCCTCCGGGAGGCATACTTTTGTGGTCGCACCCGCGCTGAGCACGTCTTTCGCGATGCGTACGGACTCGCCGTCCGTCCGCCGGGCGACCGGGTCGATGACCACGAAGAGCTGGTCGGAAGTCGCCACCTCGGTCATGCCTCGCTTCCTCGGGTAGCATCTTTGTGCAAGAGCCCCTTGCGCTATTGCGCCAGGGGCTTCGTCTATTCCGGGGCATCCGGTCCGACGGGTTGCGGCCAACGAAGGCCGCCGGTGTACGAGGCATGCGACGAGTCGTGTGTCGCGTACGTCCCTGACCTTGGACATGCCCCGCCCGGAAGGGGTGTACGCGCGTGCCCGCACTTGTGCTGCTCGGTGCTCAGTGGGGTGACGAAGGCAAGGGGAAGGCTACAGACCTGCTTGGTGGGTCTGTGGACTATGTGGTGCGCTACCAGGGCGGCAACAACGCCGGCCATACGGTAGTCGTGGGCGATCAGAAGTACGCCCTGCACCTCCTCCCTTCCGGAATCCTCACACCTGAATGCACACCCGTCATCGGCAACGGCGTCGTCGTCGACCCGTCGGTCCTGTTCTCCGAGCTGAACGGGCTGAACGAGCGAGGCGTCGACACGTCCAAGCTCCTGATCAGCGGTAACGCTCACATCATCACGCCCTACAACGTGACCGTCGACAAGGTGACGGAACGCTTCCTCGGGAAGAGGAAGATCGGGACGACGGGCCGCGGTATCGGCCCGACCTACGCCGACAAGATCAACCGGGTCGGTATCCGCATCCAGGACCTGTACGACGAGTCGATCCTGACGCAGAAGGTCGAGGCGGCGCTGGACGGCAAGAACCAGCTCCTCACCAAGGTCTTCAACCGCCGGGCGATCGAGGCCGCCCAGGTCGTCGAGGAACTCCTCACCTACGCGGACCGGCTCAAGCCGTACGTAACCGACACCGTCCTGGTCCTCAACCAGGCGCTCGACGACAACAGGGTGGTCCTCTTCGAGGGCGGCCAGGGCACGCTCCTGGACATCGACCACGGCACGTACCCCTTCGTCACGTCGTCCAACCCGACCGCGGGCGGCGCCTGCACGGGCGCCGGCGTCGGCCCGACGAAGATCAGCCGGGTCATCGGCATCCTCAAGGCGTACACGACCCGGGTCGGCGCCGGCCCCTTCCCCACCGAGCTCTTCGACGCGGACGGCGACGCGCTGCGCCGCATCGGCGGCGAGCGGGGCGTCACGACCGGCCGCGACCGGCGCTGCGGCTGGTTCGACGCGGTCATCGCCCGCTACGCGACCCGCGTGAACGGCCTGACCGACTTCTTCCTCACCAAGCTCGACGTCCTCACCGGCTGGGAGGAGATCCCGGTCTGCGTGGCGTACGAGATCGACGGCAAGCGTGTCGAGGAACTCCCGTACTCCCAGACCGACTTCCACCACGCGAAGCCGGTCTACGAGACCCTCCCCGGCTGGTCGGAGGACATCACGAAGGCCAAGTCGTTCTCGGACCTTCCGAAGAACGCCCAGGCGTACGTGAAGGCGCTGGAGGAGATGTCCGGCGCTCCGATCTCGGCGATCGGGGTCGGGCCGGGGCGCACGGAGACGATCGAGATCAACTCGTTCCTCTGATCCGCGGGCGAAAGGACGAAAGGTGGGGCACCCCGTCCGACGGGGTGCCCCACCTCTCGTCTCGGAGTCAGCTCTCGGCCGGAGGAGCCTGGAACCCCGCGGTGTCGAGTTCGCAGCCGAAGGGGTCGGGGATGTAGAGCTTCTCCCCGAACGGCTTGGTGAGACGGGACTTGTAGCCGTTCTCGTACGGGCCCAGGAACAGGCTGGCCTCCTCCTCCTGCATGTCGAGGACCAGGTAGACGGGGACGCCCGCCCTGCCGTAGGTCTCGACCTTGTCGGTCAGGTCGTCGGTCCGGGTGGAGGGGGAGGTCAGCTCCGCGACGAAGGAGAGGCCTTCTCCGTCCAGACGGTTGCTGGTCGTCCGACGGGTACGCCGGTGGGCGGCGTGGATGTCGGGCCCGTAGGCACGCTCGGCGCCCGGGAACACGTACAACAAGGGTCCCCAGCTGATGCGGTGCCCCTCGGGCAGATGAGGGCGCAACTGGTCGCAGACCAGATCCATCACGTCGGCGTAGTACGCCTTCGACCACGGCGACACGACGATGTTCCCCTTGATGATCTCGGCCCTGTAGCCGTCCGGCACGTACAGCTCGTCGAGGGCGTCCAGCAAGCCCTCGAAGCTGGGGGACTCCGTGCCGCTTATCGTGATCGGTCGCTCTGTCATCAACGTCATGATGCGCCTTTGCCCTGAGACAGGCCAGTAGCCACTCAGCGTAGAATGCGCGCACTGTGTGGCAGCAGGTTCGCTCATCTCGCGTGGTGAAGGCGCAGTACTTCCACGCCCCGTGCGTCGTCCGCGTTGTCGCCCGATGCCCCGTCGAGGTGCGACGAGCGGATGCGGATGTCGGTGGGTAGCGGTGGCGGGAGCCGATGTCGTGCGTGTCGCTGAGCTCCACGCGGGAGATTCCGGCCGGGTCCAGGGTGAAGTACTTGGAGCCGCCGTCGTACCGGACGCCCGCGTGGTTGATCCCGGTCTTCGGGCGCTGCGACCGGTTGCGGAGGTCTGCCACGTCGGGACTGCTGGAGCTGGTCGGGCCGGGATCTCGCGGGCTCTAAAGAAACGCTTGCGTTTCGATCCAGGCCCCCGTAGCTTGTCGATACGAAACCGTTTCGACCGGCACCCTGCTCGCCCTGGCCGGCGCGGCGGCGGCTGCCCGGGGCGTGGTCCTGCTCAGCAGCCCTCAGCCCGAGTTCCAGCCTCGGTCCGAGTCCCAGTCCCAGTCCCACCACGATCGCCCCGCCCGCCCCGACGTCGGCTACGACCAGCCGCGCGTACCTCGCCGTGCCGGGCTCGGTGCCGGGCCTGCGACCCGCCCCGATTCTCACCGGCATGAGCCGGGCCGCCTGAAATGGAGACCACGAACATGACCACCGTGACGACCATGACGAATCTGACCGCCATGACGACGCTTCAGCTGCGTCCTTGGGCGACCGTGCGCGCTGCGGAACTTGTGGACGTGCCCGCAGTGGTGCGCATGATCGCGTCGCCCCAGCCCTCGTCCTCGCGTGACTTCGTCCTGCCGGACTGGGAGCAGACGCAGCGTGCCATGCGGCTGGTGCTGGCCCACTACGCCCTCGAAGAGGGTCGGATCTGGGTGGCCGAGCGGCCGGACGGCGGGCTCCTCGCCGCCGCCGTCTGGCTGCCGCCCGGCGTCGGGTCCGAGCCCCCCGACACCCGCTTCAGCAGCCTGCTCGCCCGTGAACTCGCCACCGGCCCGGACGACTGTCCGGTCCTGCCGATGTGGCTGAAGGACGTAGAACCCGACCTGCCGCACTGGAAGGTGTTCATCGTCGGCGCACTGGACGACACGAGCGCCTGGGACCACACCGTGGCCGCCGACCTGCTGGCCCCGGGCCTGCGTGCCGTCGACGGCGAGGACGCGACCGCCGTCGCGATCACGATGTCCCCCCGCCACGGGGACCAGCTGCGGTCCCTCGGGTTCCGTGGTCCGCGCGAGGTCCACCTCGGGCGGGGTGCGAGCGGATGGCTGACGACCCGTCACCCAGCAGGCAGGTAAGGCGGGTTGAGCGGCGCACGGGGACCCGTCACTGGCCTTCCCGTGGTGGCTCGGCGGTGCCGCTTGAGGCGTCCCGGGTTTCGTGTGGAGGACTTCGCGGGCTTGTTCGGCGGCGCGGACGATGCCTCTGAGGATGTGGGTCAGGCGGTAGGGGAGAGGAACGCGGCCCAGGCCTCGCCGGTGACCGTGAGGTTCGGGCCGGTCGGGTTCTTGGAGTCGCGGACGTGGATGGCGGCGGTGGGGGTGTGGGGGCAGGGGGCGATCTCCACGCAGTCCCCGCCGCCACCGTCGCTGTATGTCGACTTGCGCCAGGCGTAGGCGACTTCGACGCAGTTACCGCCGCCGCCGCCGTCGCTGTAGCTGGACTTGAACCACCGCAGTGCACTGGCGTCGCTCATGGTTCCTCTCCTGCCAACCGTTCGATGAGGCCGGGCGCATCGGGGAGGTCCAGTGACCGAGAAGAAGTCGTACCCGCTGTCGCGTGCCGTCATCTTCGACGACACCGCCGCGCTCGCGCTCGGCGCGGGCAACAGCATGGCCTCCCGGCTGGTCGTCGAGGCCGAGAAGGACCCTGCCCTGCGGGTCTGTGTCCCGGCGCTCAGCCTGGCCGCCGCCGAGCGTGAGCGGGCGGGAGTGGCCGAACATGTCGGAGCGCTGCCGTCCGTCAACATCGAGGGGCTCGACTTCGCGGGGGCGACCGCTGTGGGCAGGCGGCTGCGGACGGCCGTCGCGGGCGAGGAGGGGTCGGGAGACAAGGCTGAGCCGGACTGGAGTGGTGCTCATGTACTCCATCTCGCCCTGCCCACCGTCGAGTGGCCCCGTGGGCGGCCCGTCCTGACCAGAACTCCCACGCGCTACCGCGGTACGGGAGTTCGTACGATCCGGATCGTCGAGCAGGGCTGACGGAGGCCGTCGGCCGGGGTGGGGCCGTTCCCGGACGCGGGACGAGCCCCGCCCTGGTGGGCGAACACGTGCGCGCCAACCGCTCGTAACCGGCATAAGGTGGAAACCGCAGAATACGCACTCGAATCGTCACCCAAGGAGAAGGTGAGTGCTATGCGCGTCCTGCTCAAGGCGCAGTTCGACACGGAGAAGAGCAACGAGGGCATACGCAACGGCAAGCTGCCCGAGTTGTTGAAGGAGACCATCGACCACCTCAAGCCGGAAGCGGCGTACTTCGGTCCCGAGGACGGGTGCCGGACCTGCTGGCTGGTCATCGACCTGAAGGACAGCTCCGACATCCCGCCCACGGCAGAGCCGTTCTTCGCCCAGTTCAACGCCAAGGTCTCGTTCACACCCGTCATGAACGCCGACGACCTGCAGAAGGGTCTTTCCCGGATCCGGTGAGCGCGACGGGTGCCGGGGCCCGGGTGCCGCCGCTCAGCTGAAGACGATCATCGACCCCTGGGCCAGGCTCCGCGTCGCCGCCGCGTTCAGGCCCAGCCACACATGCCGTTCCCGGGCGAACGGGCTCGCGTCGAAGGGTGCCGGTGCCGCCGGTTCCTCCAGTGACGTGGGGGTGAGCGGCGGGGTCGGGGCCATCGGGGGGTTCGCCGGGTCGATGCCGATCGAGGGCGCGACGAGCTCCAGCTCCCGCAGCAGGGTCTGGGACGAGCCCAACGGGCCGCCCCCCGCCAGGAGTTCGTCGCTGGAGAGAGGATGCGGGAAGTCCACCGGGACGTACGCGCCCGCGTGGTCGTAGTGCCAGACCAGGTGCGACTGCTGGGCGGTCGTCTCGAACATCTCCAGCAACTGCTCGTAGTCACCGCCCAGTTCGTCCACCGGCGTCACCGGCAGGCCGCACACCTGGAGGAGATACGCGCGGCGCAGGAAGTGCAGCGCGTCGTAGTCGAAGCCCGCGATCGGGGCCACGTCACCGGACAGCCCGGGCATGTACGCGTACACCGGCACCGGCGGCAGTCCGGCCTCGCCCAGCACCTTGTCGTAGAGCGCGAGTTCCTCGGCGAAGGGGTTGTCGGGGGTGTGACACAGCACGTCGACGAGTGGGACCAGCCACAGGTCACAGGCCAAAGGAGAACTCCTCGCATCGTCGTAGGCGGTGGTCAGGCACCGTGGGCAGAGCAGTCAGGGAAGCGTAGTGGGTCGTAAGCGGGTCGGACCCCTGCGTGATGGGCCAGACAGCGACAGGAACAGGTCACGAACAGGTCCTGGCCTGCCAGGCGTCCGAGGTCACGACCCGTCGTGCAGGTCCCATACCCACACTCCGCCCGTCCACCTGCCCGGCTCGCCCGTCAGCTGCTCCAGCGTCTCGCGCAGCAACCCGTCGTTGTGCTGCGGGGCCAGCACCAGCACGCCCGCCTTCCAGAACGCGAAGTCCTTCCTGGCCTGCGCCCGCCAGTTGTCGCCGATCGTCGGCGCGACGCCCTGGTAGCGCACGTCCCGCAGCATGTTGGAGGTGAAGCGGGGCGCGGCACCGTAGATACCGACGCGGTTCTCGCCGTACGGCCCGTTGAAGTAGCCACCCGGCAGCCTGAAGCCGAGGCCGGCTGCCGTCTGCCAGTGCAGCGCCTCCGCGTTGCCGGGATCGGGCAACGGCACCGGCACGAGCGACTCGCCCTTGCCGACGTACGACTTCCACATGCCGTCCGCGATGAAGGCGGGCACCTCCACGCGGTCCACCGACTTCAGCGGGGCCGGGACGATCGGCAGCACGGCGAGGACGACGGCCAGGGTGCCGAAGCACCGCGTGGACAGTTTGCGGGTGCCCGCCAGACGCTCGACAGCGATGGCCAGCAGGATGCCCAGCGCGGGCGCGCAGACCATCGCGACCCGGCCCTCGATCACCGACTCGAACAACGGCTTGTCCGCGAGCAGCGCCCACGGCCCCGGCACCACGGTGTCGGCCAGCGGGATGCGGAACTCGGGGCCCAGGGAGAGGAAGGCCGCGGCGACCGTCGTGAAGGCCAGCGCCTTCACCGCCGGGCGCTCCCACAGCCGTACGACGATCGCGAAGGCCAGGGCGGCCAGCGGCCAGCCGTAGAAGGCGTTCTGTTCGGTCGGGTTGAGGGAGAGGTCGTTGGCCCGGTCCGCGTCGCCCGCGATCAGGGACCGCTCGGCGAACGAGAACAGCGCGAGCGGGCTGTTGCCGGCGTTGTCGCCGTGCAGCACGCTGTGGTAGCTCTGCGGGCCGAAGAACTGCCAGTACAGCGGGAAGGCGACGATCGGGAGACAGACGGCGACACCGGTCAGCAGGCCGCGCAGCAGCGGCCGCCAGGCGGCCCTCGCCACATCCCGGCGTACGACGGCGTAGGCGAGGGCGAACAACGCCATCCCCATGGCCGCGAGCAGCAGCGGCTCCTCGCCGAGGAAGATCTGGTACGCCGCCATCAGGCCGAGGACCGCGCCGTTGCGGCGGACCCGCTCGCCCTCACACAGCCTCAGCGCCCGGTCGATGATCAGCGGCATCATGAACAGGACGACGAAGTTCGGGTGCGCGTTGGCGTGGCTGATCATCGGGGGCGCGAAGGTCGCCAGGACCGCGCCGGCGAAGGCCGCTCCCCGTTGCCGTACGACCCTTTTCACGATCAGCCAGTACCAGGCCGTCGCCGTCGCCGTGAGGCCGAGCGTCATCACCAGGGCCAGGGTGATCGCCGGGCCCGCGAGGAGCGTGATCGGCGTGAAGGGGACCGACAGTCCGAGCATGACCGTGTTGGCCATGAGGTTCACACCGTCGGGGAAGCCCTGGAGGTCGGTGAAGAGGGGGTTGCGGAAGTGACTGACGTTGTCGGCCGTGACCGCGAAGAACCACTCCCACTGGTTCTGGTCCTGGAGGGAGTCGGGGAGGTAGCGGCCCGCCGGGTCGAGCCAGCGGCCCGCGTACAGGGCGATCGCCATGAGCAGGAAGAGACCGACCGCGAGGAGGTCGGCCGGGCGGAGCGCGCGTGTCTTGAGCGCCGTCAGCTCGGCGAGGACGCGGGCGTAGTCCAGCGGACGTACCTTCGAGCCGGACTGGTGGGCCCAGCGGACCGGGACCTCGGCGACCGGCCAGTCGGCGCGCCGGAAGTGCTGGAGGACCTCGACGTCGATGCCCCAGCCGTTGAGCCGGGACGCGGCGAACGCCTTACGGGCCCGGTCGCCGTCGAACAGTTTGAAGCCGCACTGGGTGTCCCGTATGCCGGGAACGGCGACCCGCCGTATCAGGGAGTTGCCGGCCCGGCCGAGGAGTTCACGCATCCGGTGCTGGTGGTGCTCGATCGTCGAGCCCGGCACGGAGCGGGAGCCGATCGCCGCCGCGTGCCCCTCGGTGAGCGCCTTGTCCAGTACTCGCAGTTCCTCTATGGGGGCGGCCAGATCGGCGTCGGTGACCAGGACGCGGGCGCCGCGCGAGGCGGCGACGCCGAGGCGCAGGGCGTGGCCCTTGCCCCGGTTGCGAGGGCTGGTGACGAGCTGGACGCGGGGGTCGGTGAGCGCGGTGACGACATCGCGGGTGCCGTCGGTGGAGCCGTCGTCGACGACCACCACCTCCCAGGTGCCCCAGCGGCCCTCGTTCTCACGGAGGTGGCCGGTGATGGCGGCGAGGGTGGGGCCGAGCCTGTGCTCCTCGTTGTAGGCGGGCACGACGACGGTCAGGTCGAGAGTGGCGGTAGTACGGGTGGGAGCACTCATCCGAGGGTGTCCCCGTTCCCCGCGGGCGCCGTGTCGTCGTCCGGTTCTGCGTCTGCGTCTGCGTCCTTGCCCCTGCCCTTCTCCTCGCCTCCGTCGGCGGGAAGGCCGGTGTGGCCGTTCGCCAGGCCCTCGATGAGCGCGAGGGAGTGCAGGTCGTACGCGTCCACTATTCGGTGCGCGTCGGCGAGGTCGCGGCGTGTCAGCGCGTCGACGACCTCGGTGTGCCCGGACCAGAGACGGCCACGCAGGTCGCCGAGGCCGCGCAGGTGCTGCACCGCGCACACCCAGGACTGGACGCGCAGCCGGTGCAGGAAGTCGGTGAGGTACTGGTTGCCGAACAGGGCGCCCAGCTCGCGCCAGAAGCGCAGGTCGTAGCCGATGAGGATGTTCAGCTCACCGGCGGTGGCGGCCCGCCGCGCCTCCTCGCCCCGGCGGCGTACACCGGCGAGGGCGGCGGCGGCACGGGGATCGCCGGCGCGGACGAAGAAGCTGCGCGGACCCCGGCCGTCACCGGTGAAACCGCCCGCCGGACCGTCTGCCGGGCCGCCCGCCGGAGGGGCTACGAGCCCCTTCGCCAGACCGTGGAACATGCCGTCGGTGACCAGGCCGCGCGCCTCGATCATGCCCCGGAAGTCGGCCAGCGAGTACTCGTGCACCCGGAAGCCGCGGTGCTGGTCGGCCTCCAGCAGGCCCTGGGCCGACAGATCGACGAGGGCCTCACGCACGGGCGTGGCGGAGACGCCGTACTGCTCGGCGATCTCCTTGACCGTGAACTCCTGACCCGGCTGGAGACGCCCGGCCAGCACCTCGTCGCGGAGCGCGTCCGCGATCTGCTGCCGCAGGGTGCTGCGGGTCACGGTGCCGTTGCCGCTGCTGGCGGGCATGGTCAGGGCCCTCCCCCTTCGCGCGTGTGGGTGACGTACTCGCATATGTCTACGAGCACGTCACCTTACGCGTTCGGGTTCCGCGAAACCTTTCCCGTGTGATTACCCGGTGTACTCGTCCGCGACCGTCAGTGCGGCGTCCAGGGCGGCGAGCCCTTCCTTGGCCTCGGACTCGGTCACGTTGCAGGGCGGGACGACATGAGTGCGGTTCATGTTGATGAACGGCCACAGTCCGTTCGCCTTCGCGGCGGCGCCGAACGCGGCCATCGGCGCGTTGGCCTCACCTGCGGCGTTGTACGGCACCAGCGGCTCCCGGGTCTCCTTGTTCCGTACGAGTTCCAGGGCCCAGAAGACACCGGTGCCGCGGACCTCCCCGACGCTCGGATGACGCGCGGCCAGCTCCCTGAGCCCCGGCCCGAGGATGTTCTCGCCGGTGCGGGCGGCCTGCCCGACGATGTCCTCCTCCGCCATCACGGTGAGCGTGGCGACGGCGGCGGCGCAGGCGAGGGGGTGCCCGGAGTAGGTGAGCCCGCCGGGGTAGGGGCGGGTGGCGAAGGTCTCGGCGATCGCACCGGAGATCGCCACACCGCCGAGGGGTACGTAGCCGGAGTTGACGCCCTTGGCGAAGGTCATCAGGTCGGGCACGATGTCGAACAGGTCGGCGGCGAACCACTCACCGGTCCGCCCGAACCCGGCCATGACCTCGTCCAGGACGAAGACGATCCCGTACCGGTCGCAGAGTGCCCGCACACCGGCGAGATAGCCGGGCGGCGGGATCATGATGCCGGCGGTGCCGGGAACGGTCTCCAGGATGATCGCCGCGATGGTTCCGGGCCCCTCGAAGACGATGGTGTCCTCAAGGTGCTGAAGGGCACGGGCGCCCTCCTGCTCCTCGGTCTCCGCGTAGAACTTCGACCGGTAGAGACAGGGCGCCCAGAAGTGCACGACACCGGCGGTGCCGTTGTCGGAGGGCCAGCGGCGGGGGTCGCCGGTGATGTTCACGGCCTGCTGGGTGCCGCCGTGGTAGGAGCGGTAGGCGGACAGCACCTTGGCCCGCCCGGTGTGCAGCCGGGCCATGCGCACGGCGTGCTCGACGGCGTCGGCGCCGCCGTTGGTGAAGAAGATCTTGTCCAGGTCGCCCGGGGTCCGCTCGGCGATGAGCCGGGCCGCCTCCGACCGCGCCTCGACGGCGAACGCGGGCGCGAACGTGGTCATCCGCCCGGCCTGCTCCTGGATCGCGGCGACGACCTTCGGGTGCTGGTACCCGATGTTCGTGAAGACCAGCCCACTGGTGAAGTCCAGGTACCGCCTGCCGTCGTAGTCCCAGAAGTACGCCCCTTCGGCACCGGCGACGGCGAGCGGGTCGATGAGCTCCTGCGCGGACCAGGAGTGGAACACGTGCGCACGGTCGGCGGCCTTCACGGCCGCGCCGGCCCGGGTCTGAGCCTGGGCCAGGTCCTGTGGGTTGGGCTGAGGGGTCATGCGGGGAGCGTAGGTGTCCCGGGTGACTGCGGGGTATCGGCGTCCTGTCTGCGCTCGGGCGCTTTACGCGACAGGTTGTCGCGTGTCCCGACGGGGAAGTACGGGGGTACGAACGGGGGTGCGAGGGAGGGGAGAGGCCGACGTGGAGGAACCGGACGACGTCACGCCCGAGCACGCGCTGCCCGACGGGCCGCCCCCGCACCCGGCCCACGACCACCCCCGGCCCCATCCGCAGCCCTTCGCCGCCGTCCCCCACAACCAGCGGCCCCCTGTCTGGCCCGGGGACCCGGAACTCGAAGAGCCCGAGATGCCGGTCGCCTGGAGCATGTCGCCCCCCGGCACGGCGCACTCCCGCGCATCCGACCCCTACGCCGTATGGCGGGCACAGCGGGCGGACCACCCCAGGAGGCCCCGGCTGTCGTTGGCGCTCGGCGCCGCCGCGCTGGTCGTCGCCCTCGGGGCCGGCGCTTCCCTCGTCGCGCTGCTGGACGGCGACGACGGAACGGCCGTCACTCCGCCCACGACGGCACCGGGGGAGTCGGTCCCGTCACCGACGGGCCCGGCCGAAACAGCACGTAGCACTGCGTGTGAGGCGAGTCCCACCGGGACCAGCAGCGCACCGGAGACGCCCTGTTGAGGAGGGGAGCCGGAGGGGAGGCGGGGATGGGAGGGGGATGCGGCCCGGGTCGTGTTTCCGACCGCCCCCCGTTTTCCGCATCGGTTCAGCACAGCTTCCGGGGACGGGCCCCCGGGCTCACCGGGCCTCCGGGCTCACCGGGCCTCCGGCGGACGTTGCCGAGGCATGTTCGGCCGTGCCCCCGGTGCGATCCCGAACCGTCCCTGGTGGACCGTCGCGTCCTGTCGGGGCACGCCCATCCCCGTCGACTGGATCCCCAGCGGCGCGGAGCCCGTCCGGAACTCCACCATCCAGTCCGTCGTCTCCGCCCGCACCAGCTCCGTCACGTCCTCCGAGAACCTCCGCAGCACCCCGAGGCACCGGTCGGCCGCCTCGGCCGCCGTCCCCTCGGTCGGTCCCAACACCTCCCGTACGCTCTCCGACGCCCACTCGAACTGCAGCACCTGAAGCCGCCGCTGCACTGCCTGCGCGGTGGCCACGTCCCTTATCCACCCCGAGGTGACGCCGAAGAACCGGTCCACGGCCACGCACGCCACCGCGAGCAGCAGCGCCAGATACCCCCAGGGGGCGACCCCGCCCATCACCCTGGTGAGGTCGAGCAGCGGCAGCGCGGCCCCGGCGACCGCCCCGAGCGCGGCGCCCGTACGCAGGACCCGGGCCCCCCGCCGCTTCCAGACACGGTCGGTGAGGTACCAGGCCGCCGTTTCCAGGGCCCCCTGCTCCACCCACCGGTACAGCTCGTCGAGGCGCGGCGCGGGCTCGCCCCAGTCGCCGAGGGGGAAGGGCCGGCCGGTGAGGTCCCCGGGCCGCAGCCCGGCGAAACCCAGCCCGGCAAGACCTTCGCTCCGCCCGTCGTGGGGCGGTCTCTGGGACGGCCCCTCGGGCTGCATCTCCGGCTGGCTCACCCGGCACTCCTTCGCTGAGCAACTGAGCAACTGAGCAGACTGGTCAATCCATCACGGTGCGTGACACCGTACGGGCGCCCGTGTGACACCTGATGCTGTCGTGAAGTTGTCGCGCCGCCCCATTCCTACCGCTCAATGGGTGGCGATGACCGGGCTTTCGTTTCTTTTCCGCCCGGAGGAGGTCCTTGATCAGGTATGGGCCACAGGACCGGCTCACTCGAAAGAGTGCTGGAGCGACGGCAGAGCCGACCACGTAGGCTCGTGCTGAACGCCGAATCGCGTATGGACGGCATGAACAACATGGACGACGAGGAGCTGATCGTGATCCCCGGTGGTGGCCAGCCCAACATGCAGCAGCTGCTCCAGCAGGCCCAGAAGATGCAGCAGGACCTGGCGAACGCGCAGGAGGAGCTGGCGCGGACCGAGGTCGACGGGCAGGCGGGCGGTGGCCTGGTCAAGGCGACCGTGACGGGCGCCGGCGAACTGCGGGCCCTCAAGATCGACCCGAAGGCGGTCGACCCGGAGGACACCGAGACCCTCGCCGACCTGGTCGTGGCGGCCGTTCAGGCGGCGAACGAGAACGCGCAGCAGCTCCAGCAGCAGAAGCTGGGCCCGCTGGCCCAGGGTCTGGGCGGCGGCGGAAGCGGCATTCCGGGCCTGCCGTTCTGACGTTCGCACCGCGCGCCCCCCGTCCCGCCTTCCTCAGGCGGGCAGCGGCCAACTACGGTACGTACAGCAGGATCGAAGCACCCGGCGTCCCCGACGCACCGACCGGACAACCGGCACCCGACACTCAGGAAAGGCAGTCCGTTGTACGAAGGCGTGGTCCAGGACCTCATCGACGAACTGGGGCGGCTCCCGGGCGTCGGTCCCAAGAGCGCGCAGCGGATCGCCTTCCACATCCTCCAGGCGGAGCCGACGGACGTACGGCGGCTGGCGCACACCCTCCTCGAAGTGAAGGCGAAGGTCCGCTTCTGCGCGACCTGCGGAAACGTGGCGCAGGAGGAGTTGTGCAACATCTGCCGCGACCCGCGCCGGGACACCACGGTCATCTGTGTCGTCGAGGAGCCCAAGGACGTCGTGGCGATCGAGCGGACGCGTGAGTTCCGGGGCAAGTACCACGTCCTGGGCGGTGCGATCAGCCCGATCGAGGGGGTGGGCCCGGACGACCTGCGTATAAGGGAACTGCTGACCCGCCTCGCGGACGGCACGGTCACGGAACTGATCCTGGCCACGGACCCGAACCTGGAGGGCGAGGCCACCGCGACCTACCTCGCCCGCATGATCAAGCCCATGGGCCTCAGGGTCACCCGCCTGGCCAGCGGCCTCCCGGTGGGTGGCGACCTGGAATACGCGGACGAGGTGACCCTTGGCCGCGCCTTCGAGGGGAGACGACTTCTAGATGTCTGACGCCACGCTGCACAACACGACGCAGGACCCCGACGACTTCGCGGTCCAGATCGCCGACCAGGTGGAGAGCTTCCTGGTGGCCGTCACGGAGGTGGCGAAGGGCGACGAGCCGGACTCGGCGGTCCCCTTCCTCCTCCTGGAGGTCTCCCAGCTCCTGCTGGCCGGCGGACGCCTCGGCGCCCACGAGGACATCCTCCCGGACGAGCGCTACGAACCCGACATGGGCCCGGAACCGGACGTGGACGACATCCGCGAGCGGCTGGCGCTGATGCTGGACCCGGTGGACGTCTACTCGGAGGTCTTCGACCCCTACGAGCCGCGCAAGGCCCCGGTCCCGGCCCGTATCTCCGACGACCTGGCCGACGTCATCGCCGACCTGCGTCACGGCATGGCCCACTACCGCGCGGGCCGCACCACGGAGGCCCTGTGGTGGTGGCAGTTCTCGTACTTCTCCAACTGGGGCTCGACGGCGTCCGCGACCCTGCGCGCGCTGCAGTCCCTGGTCGCCCACGTCCGCCTGAACCAGCCCCTGGCAGAACTGGACGGCCTGGACACGGACCAGGATGTCGGTGACGAGGCCCTGGCGGAGGCGGCCGGCAAGGTGATGGCGGAGGAGATCGCGGAGCCGCTGGGGTTGCGGACGGTCAAGTAACCGTCCTACGGGCCTGGACGCGCCACGGGGCCCTGCGCCGCGATGGTACCGGTCACCCTGGGCCACCCCGGCCACGGCGGAGGGCCGGCCCAACCGCCTTGGCCCCGGGCGCCGTTACTGGGAGTCCACGATCCTGTACTCGCGGGCGACCACCGACGGCTTCCCCGTCTTCGGGAGGGTGGCCAGGGCCATGCCCTGGTAGGTGTTCACCACCGTGTCGCGATCCCGGCCGTTGAAGACCGACTCCACCTCGGTCGGGGTGATGTTGTAGTTCTCGCGGTACGCCGCCTTCATCACGTACTGCGAGGCGTGCGCGGTCGGCAGCGCGGCCAGGGCGCCGCCGTCCTTGAGGCGCAGGGCGTAGACCGTGTCGAACTCGGTGGGTGTGGTGACGTACACCGTGGTCGCGAACTTGGCGTTCTTGCCGCTGTCGCGCTTCGCGTGGGTCTCGAGCGCGTCCTTCGCGGCCTCCGTGGTGTGCGAGATGCCCGTGCCTGCCTTCTTGCCGCCGGTCGTGTAGAGGTCCTCGTACGCCGCCGAGATCTGGTTCGGGGCGAGTGTGCCGACGCGGGTGCCGGCGTCGACGGCGGTGGCGAGGCCCGAGTCGTCGGTGGCGATCGCCGGGAGCGGTACGTCCGAGTGGATCGCCGACATCAGCTTCCAGTCGTCGTACTCCTTGGCGAAGACCAGCAGCGCCTCGCCCTTGGAGCCGCCGGACCTGGTCGTCACCGCGAACCAGTCCTTGCCCGCCGGGATCCAGTACTTCCGGCCGGTGTAGTGGAACGGCTTCCGGTAAGCGGCCTGGTCCTCCTTCGACTCGGTCTCGAAGAGGCGGTAGTCGGCCTTGCTCTGCTCGTACAGCTGCCCGCCCTCGACGGTCCCCAACAGTGCTGAGTCCTGCTGGGCGTTGGCCTTGTTGTTGACCGTCTCGTAGTTGTCGAGGATCTTCGACGCCTGTGCCTCGGTGACCGCACCCCTGGCCGCACGGCTCGCGGCGGCGCCGTTGGCACCGTCCTCCGAGCCTCCGCCGCATCCGGTGAGCGCCAGTGCGGCGGCCACCGCCGTCGTCGTGCCGAGCGTGAACAGTTTCTGCCGGGACGTCATGCGGGTGCTTCTCCTCTGGAGGGGCGGGAGTTGGGACCGGCCTCACCGTACTGGGGCGACTGTGAGCGTCCTGGGCGGGACCGGCGGACCGATGGTGCAACCCACCGGTCCGGAGCGTGACCGGGCCGGTGCCCTAAGTGAGTTGGAACGGTCCTTCCTGACCCCTGTACGTCTCCTGCACGGGCGCTAACCAGCGGAAGGCGAAGCTGGAGTCACTTCCACCGCAGGAGATGCGGAAGGGAGTAACCCCCCTCACCCGCACAGGAGTTGCGATGACCCGCAAGACCCGCATACGCGCCGCCCTCGTCACCGCCACCGCCCTCGCCACCGCAGCCGCAGTGGCGGTCGGGGTCAGCGCGGCGGGTGCCGACGAGCCCGGGAAGCCCACCGAGAAGGAGATCGCCGCCCTCTTCGACGGCTGGAACGAGACCCTGCAGACCGGTGACCCGGCGAAGGTCACCGACCGGTACGCGGACGACGCGGTGCTGCTGCCGACCGTCTCCAACAAGATCCGTACCAACCACGCCGAGATCGAGGACTACTTCCACCACTTCGTGGAGAACAAGCCGGTCGGCACGAAGACCAAGACGGTCATCAACGTCCTGGACGACGACTCGGCGATCGACACCGGCTCGTACTACTTCACCCTCACCGACCCGAAGACCGGCGAGAAGAGCAGGGTCGACGCCCGCTACACGTACGAGTACGAGAAGCGGGACGGCAAGTGGCTGATCGTCAACCACCACTCGTCGATGATGCCCGAGGGCTGATTCAGCCCGCGCGCTGTGCGGCCCGGAGCGTGATCCGGACGCACAGCCCGCCCCCGGACGTGTCCGCCAGGGTCACCGTCCCGCCGTCGTCCGTCACCAGTTGCCTGACGACGGCGAGGCCGAGTCCGGAGCCGGAGCGCCCGGTGAGGCCCTGACCGCGCCAGAAGCGGTCGAAGGCGCGGGACTTCTCGGCGTCCGACATGCCGGGACCCCCGTCCGCCACCGTCAGTTCCATCTCCTCGCCCCGAGCCTGCACCCGTACGGTGATCATCCCGCCGTCCGGTGAGACCTCCAGGGCGTTGGACAGCACGTTGTCCAGTACCTGGTCCAGATGACCGGGGCTGGCCAGCACAAGCAGCCGGCCGTCGGCACCCCCACTCCCCCTGAGCGCGATGGTGACTCCGCGCTCGTCGGCGGCCGGCCTCCACACCGACAGGCGTTCGTCCACGATGTCCCTCAGGGACAGCGGCTCCGCCGCCGTGACCTTCGCCTCGGCGCGGGCCAGCACCAGCAGCCCGTTGACCAGACGGCTCATCCGGACGACCTCCGCGGTCGCCTGCTCCACGTCCTCCCGTACGAACTCGTCGTCGGTGCCGTCCGCGATGTTGTCCAGCGCCAGGCGCAACGCCGTGAGGGGGGTACGGAGTTGGTGCGAGGCGTCCGCGACGAAGATCCGCTGAGAGGCGACCAGGGTGTCCAGGCGCTCCGCCCCCTGGTTGAGGGTGCGCGCCAGGGTCTGGGTCTCCGGCGGGCCCGTCACCGGTGAGCGTGCGGTCAGGTCGCCGTCGCTGAACTTGCTTGCCATGCCGTTGAGTTCGCGGAGGGGCGCGGTGATACGGCGGGCGGCGTACGCGCCGATCGCGGCGGCGGCGGCCAGCACCAGCGCGGCGAGTCCGGCCCGGAAGCCCCAGATGCTCCAGAACCGCTTGGTCATGTCCGACGTCGAGTACACGATCCGCACGGCCGACTCCCCCTGCGCGGGGACGGTGATCGTCAGGTACTTGCCCCAGATGAAGTCGGAGCCCCAGTCGGTCGTGCGTTCGTTGTCCCGCACGGCCCGGGTCAGGGCCGCGTCCGTCTCGGGCTTCGGCAGCTTCGGGGCGCAGCTGGTGGTGGCCACCTGAACCGCGCCGAGGGTCTCCTCGTCGTACGCCTTGGCCACCTTCTCCAGGGCGTCGCACGAGATTCTGTCGCCGTTGCCCAGGAGCAGCGCCATGGTCTGGGCCTCGCGCTGGACGGACACCTTCGTGTCGTCCCGCAGCTGCTTGGTGAGCGTGAACGCCACCGGGACCGTGAACAGCAGGATGGCGACCGCGACGAGCAGAATGTAACTGCGGATGAGCTGACGGTTCACGAGAGCTCAGCGTCCTTTGCGATCTCCAGCCGGAAGCCGACGCCCCGTACCGCATCGATCGCGATCGCGCCCTTCAGCTTCCGCCGCAGCGCCGCCACATGCACATCGAGCGTCTTCGTCGGCCCGAACCAGTTCGCGTCCCAGACCGCTTCCATGATCTGTTCGCGCGACATCAGCGCGCCCGGCTCCTCGGTGAGGAAGGCCAGCAGGTCGTACTCCTTGGGCGCCAGGGCGACCTCCTCGCCGTCCAGGCGGACCCGGGCGGCCTTGCGGTCGATCGTCAGCCGGGTCCCGTACTGGTCGGGGCCGGCCGCGGCGGCCTGGGCGCGCGGCTGGGCACGCCTCATCACCGCTCTTATGCGCGCGATGACCTCCCGAACGCCGAAGGGCTTGGAGACGTAGTCGTCCGCGCCGAGTTCCAGGCCGACCACCCGGTCCGTCTCGTCGCTGCGCGCGCTGATGACGATGATCGGGACGTCGCCGCGTTCGCGCAGTGCCCTGCAGACGTCCAGGCCGTCGGTGTCGGGCAGGCCGAGGTCGAGGAGGACGACGTCGTACGGTTCGTCGTGGCTGAGTGCCGCGCCGCCCGTGGACACCCACGCCACCTCGAAGCCGTAGCGCAGCAGGCCGCGGCGCAGGGACTGGGCCACCGGTTCATCGTCTTCCACCAGGAGTACGTGCACAGCCGAACCCTAGTGGCTGGTCCTTGAAACTTAATACACAGCCGTCGTCGCGGCTCTCATGTGTATTCCACCGAAGGGTGGGCAGGTGCCGTCCCGGAGCGGCCGAAGACCGCTGTGGTGAGCGGGACATCTCACCATGCGATACCCCGTAAAGGGATTTCGGCCGCTCGTTAAACTGAGCCGACCGCAGACGGACTGAGCGAGGAGTGCACGTGGGCCTTGTCGTGCAGAAGTACGGAGGCTCATCCGTAGCCGATGCCGAGGGCATCAAGCGCGTCGCCAAGCGAATCGTGGAAGCGAAGAAGAACGGCCACCAGGTGGTCGTCGTCGTTTCCGCGATGGGCGACACGACGGACGAGCTGATCGATCTCGCCGAGCAGGTGTCTCCGATGCCTGCCGGGCGTGAGTTCGACATGCTGCTGACCGCCGGAGAGCGGATCTCCATGGCCCTGCTGGCCATGGCGATCAAGAACCTGGGCCATGAGGCCCAGTCGTTCACCGGCAGCCAGGCAGGCGTCATCACCGACTCGGTCCACAACAAAGCCCGGATCATCGATGTCACGCCGGGGCGCATCCGGACCGCGCTGGACGAGGGCAACATCGCCATCGTCGCCGGGTTCCAGGGCGTCAGCCAGGACAAGAAGGACATCACCACGCTGGGGCGCGGCGGGTCCGACACCACCGCCGTCGCGCTGGCCGCCGCCCTCGACGCCGAGGTGTGCGAGATCTACACCGACGTCGACGGCGTGTTCACCGCCGACCCGCGCGTCGTGAAGAAGGCCCGGAAGATCGACTGGATCTCCTCCGAGGACATGCTGGAGCTGGCCGCGTCCGGCTCCAAGGTGCTGCTCCACCGGTGTGTGGAGTACGCCCGTCGCTACGACATCCCGATCCACGTCCGCTCGTCCTTCTCCGGACTGCCGGGCACCTGGGTCAGCAACGAGAAGCCCGAGTCGCAAGGGGACCAGCAGGTGGAGCACGCCATCATCTCCGGAGTCGCCCATGACGTCTCCGAAGCCAAGATCACGGTCGTCGGCGTCCCGGACAAGCCGGGCGAGGCCGCGGTGATCTTCCGCGCCATCGCGGACGCCGAGATCAACATCGACATGATCGTGCAGAACGTGTCGGCGGCGTCGACCGGCCTCACGGACATCTCCTTCACCCTCCCCAAGGCCGAGGGCCGCAAGGCCATCGACGCCCTGGAGAAGTCGAAGGGCGCGATCGGCTTCGACTCGCTGCGCTACGACGACCAGATCGGCAAGATCTCGCTGGTCGGCGCGGGTATGAAGACCAACCCGGGAGTCACCGCCTCCTTCTTCCAGGCGCTGTCCGACGCGGGCGTGAACATCGAGCTCATCTCGACCTCCGAGATCCGCATCTCGGTCGTCACCCGCCAGGACGACGTCCCGGAGGCCGTCCGCGCCGTGCACACGGCCTTCGGTCTCGACTCCGACAGCGACGAAGCCGTCGTCTACGGAGGCACCGGCCGCTGATGTCGCGCACCCGATCGACCGCGCGCCCGACGCTCGCGGTCGTGGGAGCGACCGGCACCGTCGGTGCGGTCATGCTCCGGATCCTGTCCCAGCACGCGGACATCTGGGGCGAGATCCGACTCGTCGCCTCCCCGCGCTCGGCCGGCCGCAAGCTGGCCGTGCGCGGCGAGGAGGTCGAGGTGGTGGCTCTGTCGGAGGAGGCCTTCGACGGCGTCGACGTCGCGATGTTCGACGTGCCCGCGGAGATCGCCGAGCGATGGGCACCTCTCGCCGCCGCCAGGGGCGCGGTCGTGATCGACAACTCGGGCGCCTTCCGGATGGACCCGGACGTGCCTCTCGTCGTACCCGAGGTCAATCCGCACGCGGTACGGCAGCGCCCGCGCGGGATCATCGCCAACCCGCACTGCACGACCCTGTCCATGATCGTCGCCCTGGGCGCGCTGCACGCCGAGTACGGCCTGCGCGAGCTGGTGGTCTCCTCGTACCAGGCGGTGAGCGGGGCGGGCCGGGCCGGCGTGGAGACACTGCGCCGGCAACTGTCCCTGGTCGCCGGTACGGAACTGGGGACCAGCCCCGGAGACGTACGGCGGGCCGTGGGCGAGGGGACGGGGCCGTTCCCCGAGCCGGTCGCGCTGAACGTCGTACCGTGGGCCGGTTCGGCCCGGGCGGACGGCTGGTCGTCGGACGAGATGCAGATACGGGACGAGTCCCGCAAGATCCTCGGGCTCCCGAAGCTCCCCGTGGCCGTGACCTGCGTACGGGTCCCGGTCATCACCGCGCACGCGCTGACCGTCCACGCCCGCTTCCAGGGCGAGGTCACCGTCGCCGGCGCCCGGGAGATCATCGCCACCGCGCCCGGGGTCGTGCTGTTCGACAACCCGGAGGCGGGGGAGTTCCCCACCCCGGTGGACGTGGTCGGCACCGACCCGACCTGGGTCGGCAGGGTCCGGCGGGCGCTGGACGACCCGACCGCGCTGGAGTTGTTCGTGTGCGGGGACAACCTGCGCAAGGGGTCCGCGCTCAACACGGCACAGATCGCCGAGCTCGTGGCGGCCGAACTGTTCTGACCCCGCGGGTCACCTCTGGTTACCGCGAGCGACCGTTGGTGACTGCGGGTGGCCTCCGGCGTCGGGCCGCCGCGATCTGCTGATCTTGACGGAAATTACTCTGGTGATGGCAGAAAACGTTTGTAGGATCCAGTCAGGAACTCTGGGTTCGTGGATTTCGCTCCCCGCCCACCGCAACCGCGCGGTGGGCGGGGAGCGTCTTTGCGGTCGCCCTTCCGGGGCGTGGGGACGCCATGACCGTGCGTGGGGACGCGCGGTCATCATGGATTTAGGGGAAGAGCGGGACGCATGAGGGTGGCTGTGTCGGATGACGCAAACGTGATGCCGGATGCGTACAACCCCGACGGGGGGTTGCGTGTCCAACATGCGTGGCAGAGGTACTGGACTTCAGAGCGGCGACGCCCGGCACAGCCCTGCGTCCGACGCGCCGACCCCGCGTGCCCGGTACGTCCGGCGGCATGCCGGTGATCGCGCCGATGCCCGCAGCGCGGCCGGCCCGCATACCCAGCCAGCGCGACGGTGCCGACGAGGGCGTGGTGGCGGGTACGACTGTCGATCACCTGACCGAGACCTACCGCGCCCACTACCGCTCGCTCCTCGGCCTCGCGGCGCTGCTCCTCGACGACACCGCGTCCTGCGAGGACGTCGTCCAGGAAGCGTTCATCCGGGTCCACTCGGCGCGCAAGCGCGTCCGAGACCCGGAGAAGACACTCGCCTATCTGCGCCAGACGGTGGTGAACCTCTCGCGCTCCGCGCTGCGCCGCCGAATCCTCGGCCTGAAGCTCCTGTCCAAGCCGATGCCGGACATGGCGAGCGCGGAGGAGGGGGCGTACGACCAACTGGAGCGCGACTCCCTCATCAAGGCGATGAAGGGCCTGCAGCGCCGCCAGCGCGAGGTCCTCGTACTGCGCTACTTCGCGGACATGACCGAGGCCCAGGTCGCCGAGACGCTGGGCATATCGCTCGGCTCGGTGAAGGCGTACGGCTCGCGGGGAATCGCCGCGCTGCGCATCGCCATGGAGGAACCGGTATGAGCGACCAGGGTCAGGAGCGGGAGCGGGACCCGGCGCGGGGGGATGAGGGGAACCCGGTGCGGGGGCTGGTGGATGGCCGGGCTCGGGAGGGGGACTCGGCGCGGGGGGATGAGGGGAACCCGGTGCGGGGGCTGGTGGAAGGCCAGGCTCCGGACCGGGAGCAGGACCAGGACGGGGACCGGGACCGGGACCGGGGTCGGGGTCGGGAGAAGAACCCGGCGCAACTGGCCGAGGCGCAGGGCGAGGGTGCGCGCCGAGAGTCAGGGGGCGCCGGCTCGGGGAGTGGCGGTTTCCGGACCGAGGAGTTGCAGGACGGTAGGGTTCTTTTCAACGGGGCCCGATCGAACGGAAGTTGGCCGGCCGGAGTCCACGGACCAGGCCGCCATGAGCAAGAGCACGAGCAATCGCACGCTGGGAACGGAACTGTGAACCACGGCCCCGACGACCAGAGCCCGGACGGGCTCGACTCGGACGAGCTGGCACTGCGCAGGATGCTGCACCAGGCGGTGGGCGGGATCGAGCCGACCGACGCGGTGCTGGACCATCTTCGACGCGCGGTGCCCGCCCGACGGGCCCGCAAGCGGCACGCCGCCATCGGTATGGCTGCCGCCGCGCTCCTCATCGGCACGGCCATCCCGGCCCTGCTGGTCTCGAACGTCACCGGCTCCGAGGCCGACCCCTCCATCATCGCGGGCCACGGCTCGCAGACCGGGGGAGACAAGGACGAGGCCAAGGGCCCGGACGGGGGCGAGAGCACGTCGGGGGGTGATTCCGGCACGGTCAAGGAGAAGCCGTCGAGCAGTGCCACCGGCGGCGCGGCCAACCCGGACAAGGGCAACAGCGGCAGCGGGGGCGCCGACCCGACGGCCAGCTCCGCGATGACTCCCGCGTGCGACGCGACCCAGCTGGGCTCGGCCACCGGCTGGGTCGGCGACCCCGACGCCGGCGGCACGGTCTACGGCACGTTCCGGGTCGTCAATGTCTCCAGCGCCAGTTGCGCGGTCGGCGGCGCCGGCTCCGTGTCGCCGCTGGCGCAGGGCGCGGCGGACTCGTCGAAGATCGGCACTGCCGACCATGTGGCCGGGGACGCGGCCGCTGGCCTGCCCGACCCGTCCCTCTCGGTCAGCGGACTGGTGCTGGAGCCGGGTGCGGCGTACACGGTGCAGTTCGCCTGGGTGCCCTCGGAGACGTGCCCCACGTCCGGCGGCACCACGACCGGCGGCACCACCGGAGGCTCCAGCAGCGGCGGCTCCAGCCCGTCGCCGACGCCCACACCGAGCGAGAGTACCGACTCGGCGACGACCACCACCGGCGGCGACACCGGTACCTCGGCCCAGCTGGTCACGGAGGACGGCACCCCGGCCGACGGCAGCGTGGCGGTGTCGTACACGGCGGAGGCCGGCTCGCCCACGGTGACGGCGACGGTGTCGAACGCGTGCGCGGGCACGGTGTACAGGACCGGCGTCATGGCGGAGACCGCGTAGCACCTGCCGGAGAGGGGCCGGGGTCAGGCGGTGGCGCCTTCCCTCGCGGCTTCCTCGGCCGGAGTGCCCGGCGGCGTGTCGGACGGGGCGGGGGAGAGCCCCAGTGCCGCGTCCCGCGCGAACTCCACCTCGCGGCGCACCAGCCGGAACCACATGAAGACGACGAAGCCCGCGAAGACGAACCACTCGCCGGTGTAGCCGAGGTTCTGGAACGCCTTCAGGTCGAGCCCGGTGTCCGCGGGTGCCGTCGCCGGTACGGCCTTCATCCCCGAGTCGCCCTTGTCGAGGGTGACCCAGGCGTCGTACAGGTCGTACGGCACGAGGTTGACCAGCGAGGCCGCGCTGATCGCGCCGGTCTGCCCGGCCGGCAGACCACCCGCCGCGCTCACGCCGTTGGACCCCGGTGTCTCGGACGCCTGGAGCGCACCGGTGACGGTGACCTCGCCGGCGGCCGGGGCGGGGGCCTTCGCGGGATCGGCGGTACCGGGCAGCCAGCCGCGTACGACGGGCAGTGCCCTGCCCTCGTCGGTCCGCAGCAGGGTCAGTACGTAGAAGCCGCTTCGGCCGTCGAGCCGCCGGTCCGGGACGAGCAGTTGCTCGCCGTACCGCCCGGTGGCCGTGACGCGGTCACCGGAGGTCTTCTTGTCGACGGGAAGCAGTTCGGCGAGCGGCCGGGCGGCTTCCTGCTTCTCGGCCGAGACCTCCTCGGTGGCGGTCCGGTGGTCCTGCACCCGGTCCTCGAACCGGCTCAGCTGCCAGGACCCCATGAACACACAGAAGGGAATGGCGAGCAGCACGAAGACGTTGATCCCCCACCAACGGGGCGTCAGCAGAAACCGGTACACGCCCTCAAAGGTACGGTGCGGCCGTCGCTGCCGGGTTCGCGGGGTCGGCCGGCCGGACAGGCCCCGGGTCAGTACCGTTCCGTCAGTGCCGTCAGGTGGTCCCGGCTCGCCGGGGGCTCGTACGGCTCGGGCCAGAAGTCGGTCATGGTGGCTATGTTCCCCTTCTCGTCGCCGGTGAAGAAGGAGATGGCGTGCATCTCCTCCGCCCCCACGGTGAAACGGAGCCAGGTGACGACCTGCCCCGGCTCGGCGACCACGCGCACTGTCCGCAGCTCCCAGCCGCTCGGATACTCCCGGTTGAACCGGACGAACCGTTCCTTGCCGCGTATCCGCTCACGGGTCTGGGGCAGCGTGTAGACGACGTCGTCGGAAAGGGTGTCGGCGCACGCGTCCCAGTCCCCGGCCTCGGCGGTGGCCCAGAACCGCTCGACGGTCCGGCGCAGATCGGCGGTGTCGGTCACGTTGGCCGCGCCGGCCGCTTCGGTCGTCCTGGCTGTGTCGGTCATGGGTCAGAGTCTGCACCCGGCCACCGACAGTCCGCCCTGACCTGTGGATATGTCTGGGCTCCTGCGGAGTTTTCCACAGGCTGGGGACCTCGGCGGCGGATTGTCGTGCCCGGCGGGCACTATGGGGTCATGACTGAGAGCAACGGGTCCACGCCGAACACGAATACGCCGGACACGGCCACACCGGACTGGGAGAAGCGGTTCCGCGCACCACGGGTGTCGCTGCCGGACTGGGCGGAGGACGCGCCGGACCGCTCCCTGTTCGTGTCCAACGCGACGGGCACGTACGAGCTGTACGCCTGGGACCGCGCCACGGGCGGGCAGCGCCAGGTGACGGACCGGCCCAACGGTACGACGGACGGCGTGCTGTCGCCCGACGGCGAGTGGATCTGGTGGTTCGACGACAAGGACGGCGACGAGTACGGCGTGTGGCGCCGCCAGCCGTTCGGGGGAGGGGCGGAGGGAGCCGAGGACGAGTTGGCGACTCCCGGTCTGGAAGCCTCGTACCCGGCGGGGCTCGCGCTGGGCCGGGACGCCCGTACGGCGGTCGTGGGGCGCTCCACGGACGAGGAGGGGACGACGATTCACCTGGCGGTGGCCGGTGCGCCCCCGGCGGTGATCTACCGGCACCGCGAGTCGGCGGGCGTCGGCGACCTCTCGCACGACGGTTCGCTGATCGCGATCGAGCACACGGAACACGGCGACGCGATGCACTCGGCGCTGCGCGTCCTGCGCCCGGACGGTACGACGGTCGCGGAACTCGACGACACCAAGGGGGGCGCGGAGGAACTGGGCCTGGAGGTACTGGGTTTCGCGCCCGTCGAGGGAGACACAAGGCTGCTCGTCGGGCATCAGCGACGGGGCCGCTGGGAGCCGCTGCTGTGGGACGTGACGACCGGGGAGGAGACGGACCTCGCCCTGGACCTGCCGGGCGATGTGAGCGCGGAGTGGTATCCGGACGGTTCGGGACTGCTCGTCGCGCACAGCTTCGAGGCGCGCAGCGAACTGTTCCGCTACGACCTGGGATCGCGTGCACTGGTGAAGGTGCCCACGCCCGCCGGTACGGTCTCAGGGGCGACGGCCCGGCCCGACGGCAGCGTGGAGTACCTGTGGTCGTCCTCCGCGCTCCCGTCGTCGGTGCGCTCGACGACGGGAGCGGTGGTGCTGGACCCGCCCGGGCTGAAGTCCCCGGGGTCGGTGCCGGTGGAGGACGTGTGGGTGGAGGGACCGGGGGGCCGGATCCACGCCCTGGTGCAGAAGCCGGAGGGGGCGGAGGGGCCCCTGCCTACGGTCTTCGACATCCACGGTGGGCCCACCTGGCACGACAGCGACGCGTTCGCGGCGGGGCCGGCGGCGTGGGTCGACCACGGGTACGCGGTGGTGCGGGTCAACTACCGGGGGTCCACCGGATACGGACGTGAGTGGACGGACGCCCTCAAGCACCGGGTCGGTCTGATCGAGCTGGAGGACATCGCGGCGGTACGGGAATGGGCGGTGGGCTCGGGACTCGCGGACCCCGACCGGCTGGTCCTGACCGGCGGTTCCTGGGGCGGCTACCTCACGCTGCTCGGCCTCGGCGTCCAGCCCGACGCGTGGGCACTGGGCCTTGCGGCGGTGCCGGTCGCGGACTACGTCACGGCGTACCACGACGAGATGGAAGCGCTGAAGGCGATGGACCGGACGCTGCTGGGCGGTACGCCGGAGGAGGTTCCGGAACGGTTCGAGGCGTCGTCGCCCCTGACCTACGTCGATGCGGTGAAGGCGCCGGTGTACATCTCGGCCGGGGTGAACGACCCTCGCTGTCCGATCCGGCAGATCGACAACTACGTGAAGCGGCTGGAGGCGCGGGGGGCGGTGCACGAGGTGTACCGGTACGAGGCGGGGCACGGGTCGCTGGTGGTGGACGAGCGGATCAAGCAGGTTCGGCTGGAACTGGAGTTCGTGGAGCGGCATCTGGGGGTGTGAGGGTTCCCTGGGGGCTGTGCCCCCAAGCCGCCTGTTTCTCAGCCCCTCCGGAGTTCGAGGAGCGGGGGTCAGGGGCGGAACCCCCGGGGACGGGACGGGACGGGACGGGGAGAGGAGGGGAGGGGAGGGGAGGGGTGGCGAGGGCGGAAAACTACACCCCCGCCCGCTCCCCCCTCCGCCTCCCCAACAGCTCCGCCAACCCCCGCCGCGTAGCCGCCAGCACCACCCTGTCCTCGGTCCGCAGCACATACGTCGACGGCAGATCCCACACCAGCCCCGAAGGGCGTCCGTCCTCACCGACGGCACCCACCCCCGTGTCCAGCGCCAGCACCCGCCACGAACCCGCCCGAAACGCCTCCCCCACCGTCCGCCCCTCCAACTGCACATGCCCACCCACCCGCATCGCGGCGAACAGCAGCACCCGCCGCTCGACGGGAATCGTGCCGAGGATCTGCGTCTGGCGCCCCATCATCGCCCCGGCGAACGCGGGTGCCGCGAGATGCGACACGCTCCGGCTCCGGGTGGTCGCGCCGGGGTGGGCCGCCCGCAGGGTGCGGTACACGGCGGTGGCGAAGTCGTCGTCGTACAGGCGAAGGACGACGCGCAGGTCGGGGCGTACGGAACGCCCGTACAGCACCGCCTCCAGGTTCGTCGTGTCGGCGCTGGTGAGAGCGAGGAGGGCCTGCGCGCGGTTGATCTTCGCGGCCTCCAGGACGCCCTCCTGGGTCACATCACCCAGTACCACCGGCACCCGCAGCCGCCGCGCCGTCGCCAGCCCGCGCGCCTCGGTATCCGCCTCGACGCACACCACCGGGATGTCGAGTTCGCGCAGCCGGGTCAGCACACGCGTACCGATCTTGCCGAGCCCGAGGAGCACCACATGCCCGCTCAGTCCCCTCGGCGGCTTCCGTACCGCGGACCCGCTGCGGAACGTACCGAGCGCCTCCAGCACGGCGGCCAGCAGCACCGGCAGGAGCAGCAACCCGACCAGCCCGGAAAGGAGTTGGAGGATCTGGCGGGTCGTCGACGCCCCGATCGCCGGGTCGTTGATCGCGAAGAGGTCCAGGAGGGTCAGGTAGGTCGCGTGGACGGGATGGTCGCCCGTCGCGATCGTCAGCGCGATGGCGAGGGCGATCACGCACCCGGCCATCACCGCCAGCGACCAGCGCAGCCGCCGGGAGAAGATCGAGGCGAACGGCGGCACCACGCCCCGCCCGGCCGACATCGACGTCCCGGAGTAGGCGTACGACACCTGCTGGAGTACGACGGTCCCGCGCCCGGTCGCCGCCGCCACCGCCGCCTCGTCGGGGAGCAGCCGGGGCCCCTGGTCACCGCTGCTGTCGGAGCCGTCGGCGCCGGCCGGGTCGCTGCTCGTGGCGGAGAGCAGGGCGAGCGTGTACAGGCCCGGGTCGGCGACCTCGCCCGGCGCCGGCGGCTGCCGTTCCACCGCGCGCAGCAGCAGTCCGTCGGTCTGGACGACCTTGCTGGTACCGGTGATGGCGGTGGCGGCGAGCGCCGGGGCGGCGGTGTCGGCGTCGGACAGGACGGTGGTGGACGCGTCGAACCCACTGCCCGCACCGCTGCCGCCGCCGTCCCCCGTGCCGCCACCGCTGCCGTCACCGGTATCGCCGACCTGCGTCGCCAACGCCGATGCCTGGTCGAGGAGTTCCTCGATGTGCTGGCCCAACCGCCGGTTGTAGAGCCGGAGTACGAGCCGCAGCCGTGGGTTGAGCCGTCTGGCGGTGAGCGCGGCGCGGATGTTGGTCTCGTCGTCGTCGTACACGAGCGCCAGGGCCGCGGCCTGCTCCGCCCCCGCCTCGGCGAGCACGGTTTCGGTCGCCTCGGCTGCCTCCAACACCCTTGTCCGCAGGCCCGGTTCGCCACTCCCGCCGGTGGTTCCGTTGCCCGCCGCCCGGTTGACGGCCGCGGACATCCGGTCGAGCAGCGCCGACGCGGTCCCGGCCCGGACGACCACCGGCGGCCGTACGTTCCGATCCGAGGGCGGCACGACGAGGGTGACCTGCTCGCCGTACACGTTGCGGAGTTCGTGGGCGAGTCGGTGCGCGAGGCCGTCGTCGCCGCACACGATCATGTGCGCGGCCGGGGCGCCCGTACTCGGCCCGCTCTGACTCGGAAGGTTCCCCAGGATCGCCACGAGGGAAAGGACTGCCTCACCGGGGCTGGTGGTTCCCGCCCGGGTCCTACGTCAGGCGGTCGGCGGGTATTCCGGCTGCGGTGGCGTCCTGTCGTGTTGGACAGCCGGTCGACTGCATGGCATGCGACGGCCGTTACCGTGCGGTGGTGGTTCGGGGGTGCCGGTGTCGCTGACGGCAGGTCAGTCGGGTGGGGAGCGGGGGTCGGGTCCTCGTGGGTGGTCGGCGTGCGGGTCTTCGGAGCGGGTTGGGCGAGGTCGTTCTGACCGCGAGGCGGGACGCGGGCCCCGGCTGCCCTATGCGATGCCGCTGCGCCCCACCACCCGCCCCGCGCGGTCGATACAGATCACGTCGACCGTGACGGGCGCCCCGCGCAGTACCGCGAGGGCCTCGTCGCGTGCGGCCACCGCCACCAGGTCGCCGAGCGGGACACCGGCCGCCGTGCACAACTGGAGTGCCGCGAGGCCGGTGTTGGCGTCCGCGACCTCGGCGGCCAGCGTCTCGCTCGCGCCGCCGCGCCGGGCCAGTTCGGCGAGGAGGCCCTTGTCGACCTGGGACCGAGCGGAGTGCAGGTCCAGGTGACCGGCCGCCAGCTTCGACAGTTTCGCGAACCCGCCGCAGACCGTCAGCCGGTCGACGGGGTGACGGCGTACGTACTTCAGTACCGCGCCCGCGAAGTCGCCCATGTCGAGCAGGGCGTCCTCGGGGAGCCCGTACTCCGCCACGACCGTCTTCTCGGAGGTCGATCCGGTGCACCCGGCGACATGGGTGCGTCCGGCGGCCCGGGCCACGTCCACGCCCCGCCGGATCGAGTCGATCCACGCCGAGCACGAGTAGGGGACCACGATCCCGGTGGTCCCCAGGATGGACAGGCCGCCGAGGATGCCCAGCCGCGGGTTCCAGGTGGACCGGGCGATCTCCTCGCCGTGGTCGACGGAGACGGTGATCTCGACGTCGCCCCCGTCCCCGTGCAGGGCGGCCACCCGGCCGACGTGGTCGCGCATCAGCTGCCGGGGGACCGGATTGACCGCCGGTTCGCCGACCGGCAGCGGCAGCCCGGGGCGGGTGACGGTGCCGACGCCCGGACCGGCCCGGAAGACGACGCCCGACCCGGCGGCCAGCCGGCGCACGGTCGCCCGGACCAGCGCGCCGTGGGTGACGTCCGGGTCGTCGCCCGCGTCCTTCACGATGCCCGCCATGGCGTACGAGCCGGTCAGCTCCTCGGTGGCCAGCGCGAACGCCGGTGTCTGGCCCTTGGGCAGGGTGATCGTCACCGGGTCGGGGAAGTCCCCGGTCAGCAGGGCGGTGTACGCCGCTGTCGTGGCGGCGGTCGCACAGGCGCCGGTGGTCCAGCCGGGGCGCAGGCCGGTGTGCTTGAGTTGGGCGCCGCGCCCGCCCTTCGCCTCAGCCTCGCCGCTGCTCAACGCCACTCGCCGCTCATGAACGGAACCCGGTCCTCGTGCACGTACTGATCCTGGGCGGAACCGCCGAGGCCCGCCGCCTCGCCGAGCTCCTGGCGGCCGGGGCGCTACCGGGCCGACAGGCTCTCCGGGTGACGAACTCCCTGGCCGGACGCGTCTCCACGCCCCGGCTGCCGCCCGGTGAGGTGCGCGTCGGCGGCTTCGGCGGGGCCGAAGGGCTCGCCCGGTGGCTGCGCGAGCACCAGGTGGACATGCTCATCGACGCCACCCACCCCTTCGCCGGCACGATCAGTTTCCACGCGGCACGGGCCGCCGCCGCAGCCCATGTTCCCCTGCTCGCGCTCCGGCGGCCCGGCTGGGTCCCCGTCGAGGGCGACGACTGGCACGCCGCCGGCTCCCTCGCGGAGGCCGCCGCGCTGCTGCCCGCGCTCGGCCGGCGGGTGTTCCTCACCACCGGGCGCCTGGGACTGGCCGCGTTCGCCGCGCTGGACGAGCTGTGGTTCCTCGTCCGTTCCGTGGACGCGCCCGAGGCCCCGCACCCGGCCCGCCTGGAGGTACTGCTCGACCGCGGCCCCTTCACCCTCGACGGCGAACGCGAGCTGCTGCGCCGCCACCGCATCGACGTCGTCGTCACGAAGGACAGCGGCGGCCCGGCCACCGCGCCGAAGCTGACGGCGGCGAGGGAGGTGGGGCTGCCGGTGGTCGTCGTACGGCGCCCGGCGGTGCCGGAGGGCGTGCGGGTGGTCGACGGACCGGAGCAGGCTCTGAGCCGGCTGATGTCCCACCTTCCCTGACCGAAACCTGTCGGGAGCCTTACTGCACATGCATTGAAGGTAGTGGGTGGTGGCAGAAGGCTGGAGCGATGAGTCGTGAGGAGTGGATCAGGGTCGGCGGCATGGGCCGCCTTCATCGTGGCGCTGCATGTCATCGGCTGGTTCACGCTCGTGGCGATCGTCGCGCCCGAGCACTACAGCGTCGGGTACGTCATCGTCGGGCTGTTCTTCGGGACCTGTGCCGTTGGCCTGGTGGTGTGGAAGGCCGGCCGGCCGGAGCGAGGAGAGGTGGACGCCGTGACTGGCGAAGCCGGAACCGGCGGAGTCGAAGGCGTAGGCCGCCCCCTGCCTGGCCCTGTTACGCGCAGCCTCCTGCCCCCCTGCCTCCCCCTGTCACGCGCCGCCTGCGCTCACTCGACCTCGCTGGCGATCGCGTTCACCGCCGCCGCCGCGATGGCGCTCCCGCCCCGGCGCCCCCGTACGACCAGATGCTCCAGCCGGGACGGATGCCCGGCCAGCGCGTCCTTCGACTCGACCGCGCCCACGAAACCCACCGGGACGCCGATCACCGCGGCCGGGCGGGGAGCACCCGCCTCGATCATCTCCAGCAGGCGGAAGAGCGCGGTGGGCGCGTTGCCCACGGCCACCACGGCACCCTCCAGCCGGTCGCGCCACAGCTCCAGCGCGGCGGCGCTGCGCGTGGTCCCGAGCTTCGCCGCCAGGTCCGGTACCGCCGGGTCGGCGAGCGTGCAGATGACCTCGTTGCCGGCCGGGAGCCGTTTGCGGGTGATGCCGCTGGCCACCATCGAGACGTCGCAGAGCACGGGGGCGCCCGCGCGCAGGGCCTCGCGGGCGCGGGTGACGACGTCGGGTGTGTAGCCGAGGTCGCGCACCAGGTCGACCATCCCGCAGGCGTGGATCATCCGTACGGCGACCTGGGCGACGTCGGCGGGCAGCTCGGCGAGGTCGGCCTCGGCGCGGATGGTGGCGAAGGACTGCCGGTAGATCGCGGCGCCGTCCTTCTCGTACTCGAACACTGTGCTCTCACTCATCCGTCCGTCGACGTCCGTGCTGCGGGCCGCCGGTGATTCTACGAATGTACGGAACGGTCTGGCCCGCGCCCCTCGCCATTGCCTCCGGACGGTTGATTCTCTGATATTGAGAAGCTAATTCACGTTGACAGAGAAGGTCGAAATCACTGCGGAGTCACTGCGCAATCACTGCGGAACAACTGCGGAGGAACGTCATGGAACGGGACGACCTGATCCTGATCAGCGTGGACGACCACATCATCGAGCCGCCGGACATCTTCGTGAACCACCTTCCGAAGCGGTATCTGGACGACGCGCCGAAGCTGGTCCACCGCGAGGACGGCAGTGACGTGTGGCAGTTCCGCGACAGCACCATCGGCAACGCCGCGCTGAACGCGGTCGCCGGGCGGCCCAAGGAGGAGTACGGCCTCGACCCCCAGGGCATGGACGAGATCAGGCCCGGCTGCTACGACGTGCACGAGCGCGTCAAGGACATGAACGCCGGCGGTGTCCTGGCCCAGATGAACTTCCCGTCCTTCCCCGGCTTCGCGGCGCGCCTGTTCGCCACGGAGGACGACGACTTCTCGCTGGCGCTGGTGCGGGCGTACAACGACTGGCACATAGACGAGTGGTGCGGCTCCTACCCGGGCCGCTTCATCCCCATGGCACTGCCCGCGATCTGGTCGGCGGAGCTGTGCGCGGCCGAGATCCGCCGGGTCGCGGAAAAGGGCTGCCACAGCCTGACCTTCCCGGAGAACCCGGCGGCGCTGGGCTACCCGAGCTTCCACGACGAGTACTGGAACCCGGTGTGGCGGGCGCTGTCCGACACGAACACCGTCATGTCGGTGCACATCGGTTCCTCGGGCCGGCTCGCGATCCCGGCGGTCGACTCACCGCCGGACGTGATGATCACGCTCCAGCCGATCAACCTGGTCTCGGCCGCGGCGGACCTGCTCTGGTCCAGGGCGATCAAGGAGTACCCGGACCTGAAGATCGCGCTGTCGGAGGGCGGCACGGGCTGGATCCCGTACTTTCTGGAGCGCGTCGACCGCACCTTCGAGATGCACGCGACGTGGACGCTCCAGGACTTCGGCGGCAAGCTGCCGTCCGAGGTGTTCCGCGACCACAGCTGGAGTGCAAGGCGGTCGAGCTTCAGCTCTACGATCCGCTGAACATCCACGGGTTGCTGCAGACACCGGAATACGCACGGGCGCTGCTCATGATGCGGCGCCCCGCGTACACCGTGAGCGAGGTTGAGCGGTTCTTCGCGGCGCGGGTGGCCCGCAAGTCCGTCTTCGAACGTGATCCGGCGCCTGAACTCGTCTCCATCCTGGAGGAGTGGACACTTCGGCGGCCCCTTGGGGGACGGGCGGTGTTGCGCCAACAGCTCGAACATCTGGTCAAAGCAGGGCAGTTGCGCGGCGTCGAGCTTCAGGTGATGCCGATGGATCGCGAGGAACACGCCGGATTGGCCGGAGGCATCGAGGTGTTGAAGTTCGCGGACGGCTCGGCGGTAGGGCGATCGCCAGCAGTGGCCAACGGCCGACCGGTCTCCGATGCGAAGCAGCTCCGTATCCTTGAGCTGCGTTATGGCATCATCCGAGGCCAGGCTCTCACTCCGCGTGAATCAGCGGCCTTCATCGAACAACTGCTGGGGGACACATGAACCGCAACACCTCGATAGAGGGCGCCTCCAGCCTGGCGTGGTTCAAGAGCAGCTACAGCAGCAGCGAAGGCGACTCCTGCGTAGAAGTCGCGTTGGCGTGGTTCAAGAGCAGCTACAGCGACGGGAACGACACCGCGTCGGCGGCGTCAGTGCCCAGGATTCTGCTTGTCTGGTGGCAGGGTCGGCAGGTGGGATAGCCGGTGTTGGCCGGGCCGCGGCAGACCTGGCACACCCCTGGGCCGGGCAGTAAGGGATGGACGAGGAAGTTGGCGTAACGGGCGGACAGCCCGACGACGGTTGTCACTTGGGTCTGCTCTCTAGCCCCAGGTCAGCTCGCCCGTGGTGGGGACGAGAGAGTCGAGTTGTCTGAAGACGTCCTCGGGGCCGTCGATGACAGTGGTGTTGGGCCTGCCCGCGTACTCCCTCGCCCACTCGTGGTCCATGAGGGAGCGCATGAGGAAGACCCGGCGGCCGTGCTCCAGCGCCAGGCGGGCCTGCATACGGGCGCCGCTGCGGTAGGCCGCCTCGATCACGACCGTGGCCAGGCTCTAGCCGCTCATCACGGCGTTGCGCAGGGGGAACGACGACTTCGAGGGCGGCGCGTCCGGCCAGAACTGGGAGATCAGCAGTCCCCGCTCGGCGATCTCCTGCTGGAGGCGTGCGTTCTGCGCGGGGTAGGCGTGCCGCAGGCCTGTGCCGATGACGGCGACGGTTCGGCCACCGACCGCGAGCGCGGTGCCGTGTGCGGCGGTGTCGATCCCGGCGGCCAGGCCGCTGACCACGGTGACGCCTCGGTCGACGAGCCCACCGGCGATGGCACGGGCATGCGCGACGCCCTCCGGAGTGGGCGTGCGGGTGCCGACCACGGCGACCCGTAGGTCGTCCTGCGGGTCGTCCTCGATCGACGCGCCGCGCATGAGCAGGAAAGGCGGGCGCTGGTGGACCAGACGCAGGTAGAGGGGGTAGTCCTCGTCCAGGATCGTCACCAGCCGCATGCCCTCGCGGTCCCAGGCGGCGATCTCGGCGGCGACAGCCTCCAGGTCCACGGCGGGCCCGGTGTCGAAGAGCGCCCCCTGTCCCGAGGCGTCGAGCGCGCTCTCCAGGACCTCACGTGCGCTCCCGACGGTCTCCACCTGGTCGGTCAGCTCGGACCACGAACGATCACCGCGCCGCAGGAGTGCGACGAGGGCGGCTCGCTCCAGCTCCTGGTCCATGCCGCGAGTATAGGAAGCCACGCCTCCCACGGCCCCCATGAGTCCCAGGTCCGCCGTTCTCCTCGTATGCCTCCCCCGGGCACAAAAGAACCCGACCGCTGGCGACGGGGGATGCACCAGCGATCGGGCTCTGGCCAAGGTTAACAAGGCTGCATGCTCAGTGGGAGCCGACTGCTCCCCTAAGACGACCAGTTGTGATCGGGATCACTCTCATTGGACCCCTGTCTCCCTACAACCCCGCCCGCCTCTCACTCGTCGCACGGTGGTTCGTACGAGAGCCGGGGCAAGTACTCGTGCCACTTGTCCGCAGTCAGGACGCCCCGGGTCGTCGAGCAGATGTGGGTGACCGCCGTGTCGACGTCGAGGTTCCACAGCCGGACCGTGTCCGCGCCGCTCGACACCCCGACGATGCCGCCGCGGGGGCTGAACGCCAGGAAGTTGCCCGTCTTGGCGTTGGGGCTCATCGACTGGCCGATGGGTCTGGCCCTCGACGGATCGCTGACGTTCCAGAGCCGGACCCCGTTGTCGTTGCCGCCGCTCGCCAGGACGTCTCCGCCCGGGTCGAACGACAGTGACTCGACCGCCTCGGTGTGTCCGGCGAGAGGAGAGCCCATGCTGTGCGCCTCGGCCGGGTCGGTGACGTCCCAGAGGCGGACCGTGCCGTCGTCGCTCCCGCTGGCCAGCGTACGGCCGTCCGGACTGTAGGCCAGGCGGTTGACGGGACCGAGGTGTCCCGTGAGCGGCTTGCCGAGAAGGGTGGCCCTGGCCGGGTCGGTGACGTTCCAGAGCCGGATCGTGCCGTCCGCGCTGGCGCCGGCCAGACTGCTGCCGTCCCGGCTGAAGACGAGGGAGCCGACGTAGCCCTTGTATCCGGTGAGCTGGGAGCCCAGCGGACGCAGGTGGGCCGGGTCGCTCGCGTCCCACAACTGGATGGTGAAGTCCTCGTAGGCCGTGGCCAGCGTGCGCCCGTCCGGGCTGAACGCCACCGTGGCCGCGAACCGGGTCTTCAGCCGGACGGGGTCCGCCCAGGCCACGGGCTGCTTCGGATCGCTGACGTTCCACAGCTGCACCGTGCTGTTGCCGGCCGCCATCGCGAGCGTGCGGCCGTCGGGGGAGAACACCGGCGTCCGTACCTCGCCCTCCCCGGTCGTGAACGGTTCGCCCTGTGCCACGGGGTGTTCGGGCCGTTCCACGTTCCACAGCCGGACCCGGCCGTCGCGCGAGCCCGTGGCGAGGAGCTTGCCGTCCGGGCGGAACACGCCGATGCGGCCGATCATGTCCGACGTCGGCAGCGACCACAGCCGGACCTTGCTGTCGCCGCTCCCCGTGGCGAGCGTACGGCCGTCGGGGCTGAAGCCCAGCGCGTACATCTCGCCGCTGCTGCCCGCGAGGGGTTCGCCGACCTGCGAGGGATACTGCGGATCGCTGACGTTCCACAGACTCGCCGTGCTGTCCGCACTGGCGGCGGCCAACGTGGACCCGTCCGGGCTGAAGGCCACCGACCAGATCGCGTCGGTGTGGCCGGTCAGCGGTACGCCGAGCCGGGCGGCGTGCGCGGGGTCGGACACGTCCCACAGGCGGATCGTGTCGTCGGCGGCACCGCTGGCGAGGGTGCGGCCGTCGGGGCTGAACGCCACGGAGTGCACCAGTTCCGTGTGGCCGGTCAGTTTCGTGGCGTACCGCTTCGGGTCACGCGGCTTCGACACGTCGTACAGCCGGATCGCGTTGTCGTCGCCGCCCGCGGCCAGGTTCCGGCCGTCGCGGCTGAACGCGATCGCGCGCACCGCGGCGCCCGCGCCGGTGAGGGTGCCGACCGACCTGGGGCCGGCCGGGTCGGCCATGTCCCACAGGCGGACCGTGCGGTCCTCGCTCGCCGAGGCGAGCGTACGGCCGTCCGGGCTGAAGGCGATCAGATAGACCGTGCCGTCGTGGTCGGTCAGGGGCGCGCCGAGGGAGCGCGGGTGCGCGGGGTCGGACACGTCCCACCGGCGGATCGTGCCGTCGTCGCCCGCGCTCACCAGGGTGCGGCCGTCGGGGCTGA
This sequence comes from Streptomyces sp. ADMS, assembly GCF_033441795.1. NCBI lineage: Bacteria > Bacillati > Actinomycetota > Actinomycetes > Kitasatosporales > Streptomycetaceae > Streptomyces > Streptomyces sp. ADMS. The sequence continues at coordinate 59,181 of NZ_JAVFVX010000050.1, forward strand.
AGACCGCGCTGCTCACCCAGCTCGCGTTCGCGGCAAGGGGTTTGCCGAGCGGCTTGGGGTGCGTCCGGTCCGACACGTCCCACAGACGTACGGTCCTGTCGTAGCTGGCGGTGGCCAGGAGCTGCCCGTCGGGGCTGAACGTGGTCAGGTAGACGGCGCCGGTGTGGCCGATCAGCGGGGTGGACAGCGGTGTGTTCACGATCGAGATCAGCCGGCTGCGGGTGCTCGCGTCGTCCGGGCGGAGTTCGTGGGCGACCAGGCTGAGCTGCGCCGACAGCGACGGGTCGGTGGAGTGGACGCGGTCCGCCTCGGCCAGCACGTTCTCGAACACCGCGTCGTCGCGCTGCTGCCGGGCGATCAGCGCCGCACCGGCGGCCAGTACGGCCAGCGCGACCACCGCGGCGACGGCGGCGCGGCTGATCACGACGGTGCGCCGGCGCAGCCTGACCGAGGCGGCCAGGAACTGCACCGCGCTGCGGGTCAGCGAGGAGTCACCGGCGGACTTCGCCCAGGTGTGCGCCTGCTCCAGCCGGGAACCCCGGTAGAGAAGTGACGTGTCGCGCTTCGACTCCGCCCAGGACCGGCTGTCCTCCTCCAGGCGCTGGCGCAGCAGGTTGCCGCCCCGGTCCTCGTCGATCCAGTCGCGCAGGCGCGGCCACGCGTGCAGCAGCGCCTCGTGGGTGATCTCCACGCTCTCCGCGTCGAGCGTCACCAGCCGGGCGCGCACCAGCGCTTCGAGCGACTCCTCGGTCTTGCCCGGGTCCGTCGACTCGGCGGCCAACTGCCGTCGCGTACCACGCCTGCGGGTGGCCTGCGTGTCCTCGCCCAGCCGTACCAGGCGGAGCAGCAGCAGCCTCGCGGCGGTACGGGCCGCCGGGTCGAGGCCGGTCCAGGCGTGCTCGGCGGTCGCCGCCACCGCGCCCTGGATACCGCCGGCCGCGCGGTAGCCGGACAGCGTCAGCTTCCCCGCCTTGCGGCGCTGCCAGGTGGCGAGCAGGGCGTGCGAGAGGAGCGGCAGTACGCCCGCGTCGTGCTCCCCCATGGCCCGAAAGGCATGGGAGGTACCCCCACCGCGCGGTCCGCCGACGCTCACCTCCCGCACGATCAGCTCCGCGAGCCCCGGTTCGAGCTCCAGGCCGACGGCCTTGGCGGGGCCGCTCACCGCCTCCCGCAGTTCGGCGGCGGTCAGCGGCCCGAGGACCATGTGCCGGTGCTGGAGCGCGTCGGCGAGTTCGGGATGGCGCAGGCACTGGTCGTAGAAGTCGGCGCGAATACCGAGGACGACGAGCGCGGGGGCCCACTCGTCGGAACCGGCGCGCTCACCCGCATCGGCCTGTCTGTCGGAACCGGCGTGTTCGTGGGAACCGGCGTGTTCGTGGGAACTGGCCTGTCTGTCG
>NZ_JAVFVX010000510.1:0-322 GCF_033441795.1 Streptomyces sp. ADMS
AGGCGAGCCTGAGCGAGATCGCGCGCGCCGCGGGCGTGGGCAGGGTGACGCTGTACGCGCACTTCACCTCCCGGGCAGAGGTTGTCGATGCGGCGATGAGCCGTGCCATCGACCGGGGTGACGAGGCGTTGGACGCGGTAGATCTGACCGGCGATCCGGTGCTCGCCCTGGCGCGTTACGTCGAGGCCGGCTGGCATCTGGTGGACCAGGCGCGGGCGTTGCTTGTCGCCGCTCAGAAAGAACTCTCCGCGGGACGCATCCGTGAGTTGCACAGCGGGCCCGCCGCCCGGGTCGAGACACTGGTTGCCCGAGGCCGCGCCGA
>NZ_JAVFVX010000511.1:0-322 GCF_033441795.1 Streptomyces sp. ADMS
AGGCGAGCCTGAGCGAGATCGCGCGCGCCGCGGGCGTGGGCAGGGTGACGCTGTATGCGCACTTCACCTCCCGGGCGGAGGTTGTCGATGCGGCGATGAGCCGTGCCATCGACCGGGGCAACGAGGCGTTGGACGCGGTCGATCTGACCGGCGATCCGCTGCTCGCCCTGGCGCGTTACGTCGAGGCCGGCTGGCAACTGGTGGACCAGGCGCGGGCGTTGCTCCTCGCCGCTCAGAAAGAACTCTCCGCGGGACGCATTCGCGAACTGCACAGCGGGCCCGCCGCCCGGGTCGAGACACTGGTTGCCCGAGGCCGCGCCGA
>NZ_JAVFVX010000512.1:0-321 GCF_033441795.1 Streptomyces sp. ADMS
TGCTCACCGAGGTGGACTTGCCGCCGTCGCTGGTCGACACCGACGTCGTCTGCACGTCGTGGTCACCGACCTGCCTGCTCAGACGGTCGGCGAAGTCGGCGTCGTCGATGCCACTTCCGATGATCTTGATCGTGGCGGCGGACCAGAGTGCGTCCATGCCTGCCTCGCCCCAGCACCGCTGGCCCTGCCGGTAGGACTGCAGGATCGTCATCGGGATCACGCCCCGTGAGCCCAGGTGGCTGTACAGGTCCGGGAGATCGGAGATTTTGCACACGTTGGCGGCCTCGTCGAGGACGCACAGGGCAGGCGGGTCGAGCCGCC
>NZ_JAVFVX010000513.1:0-321 GCF_033441795.1 Streptomyces sp. ADMS
GGCGGCTCGACCCGCCTGCCCTGTGCGTCCTCGACGAGGCCGCCAACGTGTGCAAGATCTCCGATCTCCCGGACCTGTACAGCCACTTGGGCTCACGGGGTGTGATCCCGATGACGATCCTGCAGTCCTACCGGCAGGGCCAGCGCTGCTGGGGCGAGGCAGGCATGGACGCCCTCTGGTCCGCCGCGACGATCAAGATCATCGGAAGTGGAATCGACGACGCCGACTTCGCCGACCGTCTGAGCAGGCAGGTCGGTGACCACGATGTGCAGACGACGTCGGTGTCGACCAGCGACGGCGGCAAGTCCACCTCGGTGAGCA
>NZ_JAVFVX010000514.1:0-318 GCF_033441795.1 Streptomyces sp. ADMS
AGGCCCGCGAGCAGCTCGTGAACTGGCGGGAGGACTGGGCTCGGCCCTATCTGGGTCTGATTCGCTATGCGCGGGTCCAATATCCGAAAAACGAAGCTCTGCGCCGTCTGGAGCGTGACATCCTCGCGGGATCTCCGGACGTACAGGGAATGTGGGATCGCCGCGAGGTATATGAACATGTCGATGGCAGCCTGCGCAGGCTTAAGCTGCCCTACCATCGAGGCCGGGAAGTCCCTGTTCGCATCATCGCTTTGCGGCCCATACGCAGTGACCGACTTCGCGTGATCGTGCTGATGGAAAGCGGCCGAGGAGCCACCA
>NZ_JAVFVX010000515.1:0-317 GCF_033441795.1 Streptomyces sp. ADMS
CCCGTCTCCGTTCCCACCACCGGCGACTACGACCTGTCGGTGTTCGGCAGCAGCTCTGCCAAGGCCTCCAACGTCAAGGGCCCGACGAACGTGTACGCACGGGTCGACGGCGGCGCCTCGCACAGGGTCGACATACCGGTGGGCTTTCAGTGGGTGGTGTGGGGGCACGGCGACACCACCGTGCACCTCACCGCGGGCGACCACACCATCACCCTGGCCACCACCGGCGACAACGGCGCGAAGACCGTCGGTGACGCGCTCGTCGACAAGATCGACCTCCGGTACAAGGACGCCGACGTCCAGGGCACCACGCTCCA
>NZ_JAVFVX010000516.1:0-317 GCF_033441795.1 Streptomyces sp. ADMS
TGGAGCGTGGTGCCCTGGACGTCGGCGTCCTTGTACCGGAGGTCGATCTTGTCGATGATGGCGTCGCCGACGGTCTTCGCGCCGTTGTCGCCGGTGGTGGCCAGGGTGATGGTGTGGCTGCCCGCGGTGAGGTGCACGGTGGTGTCCTCACGCCCCCACACCACCCACTTGAAGCCCACCGGTATGTCGATCCTGTGCGAGGCGCCGCCGTCGACCCGCGCGTACAGGTTCGTCGGGCCCTCGACGTCGGAGTCCTTGGCGTAGCTGCTGCCGAACACCGACAGGTCGTAGTCGCCGGTGGTGGGAACGGAGACGGG
>NZ_JAVFVX010000517.1:0-316 GCF_033441795.1 Streptomyces sp. ADMS
CGCCTTGGGTGCCCTGCGGGCCGGTGTCACCTTGTGTGCCGGTGTCGCCCTGGAAGCCCTGCGTGCCGGTGTCGCCCTGCGTGCCCTGCGCACCGGTATCACCCTGGAAGCCTTGGGTGCCGGTGTCGCCCTGGGTGCCCTGTGCACCGGTATCACCCTGAGCGCCGGTGTCGCCCTGGAAGCCCTGGAATCCCTGCGTGCCGGTGTCGCCTTGGGTGCCTTGAGCGCCGGTGTCGCCCTGGAATCCTTGTGTGCCGGTGTCGCCTTGGGTGCCCTGCGGGCCGGTGTCACCTTGTGTGCCGGTGTCGCCCTGGAA
>NZ_JAVFVX010000518.1:0-315 GCF_033441795.1 Streptomyces sp. ADMS
TGGTGGCTCCTCGGCCGCTTTCCATCAGCACGATCACGCGAAGTCGGTCACTGCGCATGGGCCGCAAAGCGACGATGCGAACAGGGACTTCCCGGCCTCGATGGTAGGGCAGCTTGAGCCTGCGCAGGCTGCCATCGACATGTTCGTAGAATTCGCGGCGATTCCACATTCCCTGCGCGTCCGGAGAGTCGAGGATGTCACGCTCCAGACGGCGCAGAGCTTCGTTTTTCGGATAATGGACCCGCGCATAGCGAATCTGGCCCAGATAGGGCCGAGCCCAGTCCTCCCGCCAGTTCACGAGCTGCTCGCGGGCCT
>NZ_JAVFVX010000519.1:0-314 GCF_033441795.1 Streptomyces sp. ADMS
TGGTGAACATCAGGCCGGTGGCGGTGGTCGCCTTGCCCCAGCCCCGGGCGTCGCATAGAGCGTCGTAGACGGCGGCGGTGTCGCCTCGCCCGGCGAGATAGACGGGACGGACCAGCAGATCGGTGTCGGGCGCGAGGTCGCCCGGAGGAGAGGTCGCAATCACGAGAACGGCTCCTGAAGGAGGTGGGGAACGGGCCCGCGCGCAGCCGGTAGCGGACTGCTCGGGAGCGCGCGGGCACGAGGGCGGCGGTGACGCGGGTCAGTGAGGGTCGCGCTCGGCGCGAAGACGCTGGAGCACCGTGCCGAGGCGGCGG
>NZ_JAVFVX010000051.1:0-59636 GCF_033441795.1 Streptomyces sp. ADMS
TCCCGACCGCGGCGGTGGCACTGACGAGTGCCTTCGTGAGAGCTCGCATGCTGTTCTCCTCAGTTGACGTGCGATGAGCGGAGCCGACCGCACCGGCCGGCTCCGGAACGAGACTGCGGGTTCGGCGTGACGTCCGGCCACAGTTGACGCGGAAGTGGCGTCATCCCGGGGCGCCCCATGCCCTGACCTGCGGGGATGTCGCCCGCCGAGTCGGTACGGCGGGACGACCGTGAGCGGGGACGGCCGATTCTGCACGGGAGTGGTGGCCGTTCCGTGAGCGCCGTGACGGCTGATGCAGAATGAGACCGGGATACGGGGGCCGGACCAGCGGTCCCTGACGGGAGCGGGGGAACATGTCGCGTTGGAAAGAGCTGCCTGCTGAACTGCATCCACACGTCCGCCAGTTGATCGTGCCTTTGCGCAAACTGAAGGACCGCAGCGAACTGAGCACGCGTCAACTGGCCGCACGGACCGGGTACAGCGCGAGGTCGTGGCAGCGGTATCTGAACGGCAGGTCACTGCCGCCCCGGGAGGCCGTCGAGGCGGTGGCCCGCATCGGCGGTGACGATCCGGCCCGGCTGCTGGTGCTGCACGAGATCGCCGCCGAACGCTGGGCGGAGGGACGCGTGGTCACCACCGATGCCCCGGAGAGCGCCCCGGAGGGCACCCCGGAGAGCGCCCCGGTGACGCCGCACGACGCTCCCACGGAGCAGCAGCCGTACGGGCGTTACCTGCGCGCCGCGGTCACGGCGGGAGCGGTGGCCCTGGTGCTGTCCGTCTCCGCGGCGCTCCTGCTGGCGGTGCGGCTCGCCGACGCCCGCACCCAGCTCGCGCACGACCGCGCCGATACGGTCGCGGCGACCCCGGCCGTCGTGTCGGAGTCCATGGTGCCGGTCATCTACACCTGCCGACTGGAGCAGCGTGACGGCCGCTGGTACGCGGGCCTCAGCCGTACCACGAACACCATCCTGGCTTACACCCACATCGGGCTGGAAGTGGCCGAGGCGCAGTGCCTGCTGCGCCGGGCGGGCTTCTCCCCGGGAGACATCGACGGCGTCTTCGGCCCGAAGACACATCGCGCGGTCAAGCGCGTCCAGACACGGGACGGGCTGGTCGTGGACGGTGTCATCGGCCCGCGCACCTGGAAGGCCCTACGGGAGGCGGCACCGAAGTGACCGCGGAACGCACCCGGCTGACCGTCGCACTGCGGGAGCTGCGGGCCCGTACGGGTCTGAGCCTGGCGGCGCTGTCGGAACGCACGGCGTACAGCAAGTCCTCCTGGGAGCGCTACCTCAACGGCAAGAGCCTGCCCCCTCGTCAGGCCGTACAGGACCTGTGCCGGGTCGCGAACGAGCCGGGCGGGCGGCTGCTGGCCCTGTGGGAGATCGCCGAGTCGGACTGGAGCGGACGCGCGGCGGTCCCCGCCCCTGCCGCCGACGAGCCCCGGCCGCCGCGGCCGCAGGAGCCGCCCCGGCCCCTCGAAACCAGGCGGCCGCGCGGGCGCGGGGGCAGACTCATGGTGGTGCTGGCGTCGGCGTACACCGTGATCGTCGGTGGTGTGGCACTGGTGCTCGTCCTGCCACCGGACAGGGAGGCCCCGGAGGACGAACCGCTGTCGGCCTCCGCCCCGTTCTCTCTCGCCCCCCAATGCCACGGAACCGCCTGCGAGGGCCGGGACCCGATGCGCTTGATCTGCGGCATCAGCCCCGAGTCCCTCACCACGTACCGCACCGCCACCGGCGCCCGCGTGGAGCTGCGCTACAGCGAGAAGTGCGGCGCGAGCTGGGCCCGGACCTGGGGGACCCGGATCGGCGACCGGGTGGAGGTCACCGCGGGCGGCCCGACCCACGACGTGCGCGTCGAGGACAGGACCGACACGGAAACCTACGTCTTCACCGAGATGACCGCGGCCCACCCCGGCAGCACGGTCCGCGCCTGCTTCATGCCCGCGTCGGCCGACGGCGAACGGGAGTGCGTCGAGGCCCGCGTGGGCGGGACCACCACCACGCCCCGGCCGCCCTCACCACCTTGAGTCAGAGATGTGCCTTCTCGCAATCCTTCGTGCGGTCACGGGGGCCGGAACTCTTCCAACCGGCCTCCGACCGCTCAGGGTTGCTTCTCGACGTCCTTCACCGAGGTCGGCCCCAACTGCCTGGCACTGGCGTACTCCGGCATCGTCATGGGTTTGTCGAACAGGAAGAACGACTGGTTCGTGCCGACCGTGAACTCCATGTACGCGCCTGTCGTGGCGTCGAATCCGTAGTAGGCGTTGCAGGTGGAACCCGTCGTGTAGGCGCCGTCCATGCCGGGCTGTGAGAGGACCGCGACGCCCTCGGTGTAGGACTCCACCCTCTCTGTCGGAGTGAGCATCTTGCAGCGTGGCACCGGCAGACCCTTCATGATGAAGTACCCGTACTCGCCCTTGGCGTTCTGGATGTAGACGTACGAGAGTTTGCCCCGCTGCCCCCACGTCCTGACCCACTGGTTGATCGCTTCGCGGGTCGGCGAGTACTCCATGCGGCCCGCCGGCTGCAGAGCCACGAGGCGGTCGTAGCTGTCCTGCTTGGCCTTGTTCTCCTTGTCCTGGCTGGAGTCGTCGGTGCAGGACGTCAGGGCGAGGCCCACAACGAGCGCGACAACGACGGCCAGGGCCATGCGTGCGAGATTCTTCATGCCGTTCTGCCCTCTTCCCGGGATGAGACGGGGATCAGTTGGTGCATGTCGTGCGCTCGGCGCCGGCATCCAGCCGGTACGGCAGATCCTTGTCATGGAAGGGCGCGCGGTGCTCCTGGGCGGCCTTCGAGTTGTAGGCGTTGACCGACTCGATCCGCGTTACCTTCAGCGCGGTGACCGACTGGTCGATCTGCGTCGTGCGAGTCTCCGAAGCGGCCTTCCGCTCCTCCTGGAGCACCTGGATCGTCCCCTCGGCGTTCTGCACGGCCTCGCACAGATCGAAGAACTCCTCGTACGTGGTCTGCCGGAACTCGCCCGAGGCGACGGTGTTCTCACGCTTGTCCACCTCACCGCGGAACGGCGCGGTGATCCACATCGCGCCGCCGAAGGCGAACGCCCCTATCCCGTACAACACCGCCAGGCCGATGACCCCGACGACAGCCCAAGCCCCTAACCGTGCCCCCTCGCGTACTTGCCCCATAGCCATCCCCCTTAAGGGTGGTTCCGTGGCGTGGAACCACCTGTGATGGAGGACACAGCACCCGCTGAAACGGTTCCGCAGGCGCGACCGGCAGGAAGGTGTCTCCCTGTCAGACGTACTCAGACCATGAGTTCTGTCTGTGCTGCCGCCGCGGGCACGGGGTCGTGGCGGATGAACCACTCGGTGGAGAGCAGCCGTTCCCGTTCGGCGCCGGAGAGCCCGGCGACCAGCCCGGGGGCGGCTCCCCGCGCCACCTCGGTGCGATGGGCCAGCACGGCGGCGACCTTCCAACTGCCAGACAGTCGCTGGGCGTTCGGTAGTGCTGACGGTCGTCAAGCCGAGCCGCCACGAGGAGCCTCCGCAGGAGTTCCATTTGAACCGCTCACGGGTGCTGACGACGTCAAGTGGGCGCCCGATGACTCCATGGACACTCATGCAGGATGGAACGAAGGCGGCCATCACGTACTCGATACGGACGATCTTTCGCTGATGACTGCGCGAGGCAGGGCGCGACGGTAACCTCTCAACGCCGTGTGGAGTTTCTCCTGATGCGGCGAGTGTGTGGGAGCCGTTTGTGAGGGAAAGCGCCGATCATATAGGCTCATATCGCCTCGGAGCAGGCAAATCGGGCGATTGGGTGGTCACGCACAATGCCGTGTGGTGACTGTGAGAGTTAGGCGCGTGCATGGGTCCCTCGTGGTCGTGGCGGAAGTCCTCCTACAGCGACATGCAAGGCAATCAGTGTGTTGAGATCGCACGGATCGAGGGTGGCGATGTCCTGGTGCGCGACACGAAGGACACGTCCAGGGGGCGGCTGGCCTTCACGGTCCAGTCGTGGAGTCTCTTCCTGGCCGCACCGAGTGAACAGGGGCGCGCCACGGCTGGCAGGTGAGGGAGACACAAAGTCGCTGCGGGTGCCGGTGATGTGGCGCCGGTTCCCGCAGCGTCCGAGTTTGGTGCGGGTGGGTCAGCGGGGCGGGCTCCCCAGTCGTCCGGCGAGGGCCAGTCCCGCGGTGGCGACGGCTCCTGCCGCTGTCGGGCCGGACTCGCCAGGCACCATGACGAGAATGATGATGGCCGCGGCCAGTGTTGCCACTGCGACAATTGCGGCCGCGATGACGTGGGCGCGTGGTAGATCGGTTATGCGGTGGGTGTCTTCTGAGGAATTCTCCGGAAGGTATTCGTGGTCGGACACGGGTGCACTCCAGATGGCCCGGGACTTTATGGGACACAGTTGCACCGCTTGCAGGCGGTGAACTGCCTGCAAGGCCAATGCCCGGCCCGTTGCTTGATCATTCATGCGCCTATGGTTGCCACCGACGCGGAATAAGGAAATCCGGCACGGCCGAGAAGAAATACCTGAATCATTCGGATGTGCTGCTGATGGCGATCTGGCCAGATGCTACCTATCAGATTGATGGTTTATGAACCGGCCGGGCTGAGCACACCCTGTACATACGGTTCGCCGGTCGGCCAGTTGGGGCGTTGTTCACCAGCAACGATTGCCAACGCGCCGGGGATGCGCGACCGTGGTACACACGCTGGTCTCCGGTGGCCCGGGCGATCAGCATGGGGGCGCATCCCGTTGCAGCGGTTCTGCCCCCGCTGTGGCTTCGCTGAAGCGGAGCCACAGTCATGTCCGGCCATGATGGCTGATGAGCCCCATCCTGCTTCCATGCGCCCCCTCCTGACTGCTGGGCGCCGGGGAGTGTCACCCGCTCGCCTGTACGCGGATCCCGTACGAAGCCGGCTCGGGGCACGGCCGTGTCCTGGCGGGCAGGGGTGTGATGTCAGACGTCCTGCGACGGTGCTGTGGGGGGTGGGAGCACCAGGTCGTGCGGCTCTGTTTCGATGTGTTCGGCCATCTGCAGCAGAATCGGGGGCACGTCGTCACCCCTGATGGAACGTTCCTCCAGTTCCCAGAACACTTCCAGATGTTTGACGAATTCCTCGGTGGCCGTGCTGACGTCAGCGGGACCGCGCAGGTTCTCCAGGTAGACGAACGGCTGCATACCCTCTTCGAACTCGAAGAGGGTGAAGGGACCTTGAGACGCGGGGGTTCCGCTACCGAAAGGAAAGATCATGATCTGGCGACGCGGATGCGCAGCGAGCTCCGCGAGTCGGCGAAGCTGCATGCGCATCACTCTCGGCCCACCGACCTGTCGACGCAGTACCGCCTCGTCCAGGATGAAGTAGGACTCGCCGTCATCGCGTTCCAGCGTTTCCTGGCGCAGCATGCGGCCTTCGAGCATGCGCTGCAGTTGGGGTGCGGAAAACTCGTCCGAGCTGTACGCCCGGATCATCTCCGCGGCGTACTCTTCCGTCTGCAGCAGGCCGGGCACTGTGAGCGGCTGAAATGCCCGTGCCACGAAGGCCGATGATTCCATGGCCAAGAAGCTCAGGAACTGCGGTCCGTAGATGTCCCGGTACTCGGTGAACGGCATCTTCCGACTGCCGCGCGCCAAGCCGAGAAGTCGCTCGACGGTCCCGTTGTCGCTGATCCGGTACAGGCTCAGTAGCGGACGAAGATCATGGATGGATATGCCTACTTCGCCTGCCTCGATACGCAACAACTTGCTCGGTGACCACTCCATGGCCCCAGCCACCTGCCGTTGCGTGAGCCCAAGTTCCTTGCGGGCTCTTCGCAACTCGGTGCGCAGTTGCAGGCGCTGAATCGCCGGCCTTCCTGGACGGGGTGTTGCCATGTGTCGTCCCCCTGTCTGCTACACCGCTGATTGTGGCATCACCGACTGGGAAATGTCTGATCGCCAGAGAGCATAAAGCTGGCCGTCTTTATGCGGGATCACCTCTGACTCTCTGCTGGATTTCCGTCTCATGTCCCCCATGGCCACCCTCGGCACAAAGCCGCCCTGCAGCATGAGGTGCGAGCGTGCCCTGGTTCCCCTCTCCCTGCCACCGAGAGGCCCCTCGGACATCTCCATCGGCCGTCTCGAATAGGCGCTACGCACAGACTGCGGACCGTGCTACGGGCTGTCCCAGGCGTGGACTGCGGTGCGTCCGGGCAGCGGTGCCCCGCGCGGCGCGGCGTCGAGGACACGGGGGGCGAGCAGCATGGAGCAGAGCGGTAGTGCACTCAAGCGATGTCCCCGCCCATATTGGACAACCGGCAGCAGAGCTGGCGGACCAGGGGCCGGGTCTCCTCTTCCACACCCCCCCTGCGCGACTCGGGTATGTCGAGGCCATCGCGCTCGAGAAGCTTTGCGGGAACTACGAGTTCGAGGTGTACGGGCCGACAGTTGCCGGCCACGCTGGTACGGGTTCCGGAGGTCGACGGCGCGTTCCTTGAGGTCGAGACGCTCGGCGAGGAGGGCGACGAGTCCGAGGTGAACGCGGCCTTGACGGCATCCGCGCGACTTTCTCTGGCCTTGGCGTCGGACCGGACGACCTGACGCGAGAGACGTGCGCGGGTGCGGTCGCCGCCCAGCGACGTTGAGAGCGCAGTCGATCCGCTCGGGCTCGCTGAGACGGTTGCTTCCTCGCCTCAGAGCTTTGGCTCGACAGCGACGGGCAGTTTGTCCGCCCAGCTGGCCAGAGCCTTAGCCGCGGTTTCCCGGGCTTCTCCACCGCCGGTGACACCGGCTTCTCCGCACAGCTCACGTACGACCTGGAGGTCTGGCTGCCCAGCCAGAACACCTACCGAGAGATCTCGTCGGTCTCCGACTTCGGCACCTTCCAGGGCCGTCGCGCCGGCATCCGCACCCGCGACGAGAACGGCAAGCCCACCCCGGCTGCCACGGTCAACGGCTCGGGGCTGCCTATCGGTCGCACCCTGGCCGCCGTACTCGAACAGCACCAGCAGGCCGACGGCTCCGTCTTGCTGCCCGAAACCCTCGTCAAGTACCTCGGCTTCCGCCGGATCAAGGCGGACGGAACGCCCTCGGAGGCATAGGTGACAGTCGGCGTCTGCGACTTCCCCAGCAGCTACGCATTCCCCCGGCCGGACACGGCGGGATCGAACGATGGCTCTGGGCGGTCGCGGAAGGCGCCCGAGCCGCAGGCGGCGCCGACGTAGGGCGGGTTACGCGGTTTCCCGTTCCGTCAAGCGTGATCGCTTGACCCGTGTGCCTCGGCCTCGGGAGCATCGAGTCAACGCGGAGAACTGGCAGCGGCATGGAGAGGGGAACCCGGACGTTGAAGGTCACCAAGCTGGTCAGCACGTGCGACCTCAAGGACTGCCCGACGATCTACGCCACGGATCGCGGCACCCTGTTGGTGCAGGGCGAGACGCCGACCGACCACGGGCTTCAGATTCCCGCTCACGAAACCCTCGTCGAGATTCCGGTGGAACTGATTCAGAAGGCCATCCGTGACAACCTCATCTAGGACTCTCGGGGACCTTTTCGACACGTTCGAGCGGGAGGCATTCCGTCTGGAAACGCTCGACGACTACAGTAAGTCCGGGAACGTGGAGGCCTATCACGCGTTCCTGGCCGGAGAGCCACAGCCGGACGACTACAACGCGGGCTGGGTCGAGGAACTGCGCTCCAACACCGAAAAAGGGAAGCGGATCTATCGGGTACACGTTCTGTCGCGCCCGCTGACGGACTACCTCAGGTTCGAACTCGGGTGGGGATACCAGAAGAACATGTCTGGGGGCGAGGAGTTCTTCATCCTCGACACCACCGAAAGGCCCAACCCCCTCGAGAACGTGCCGGACTTCTGGTCCTTCGACTCCGAGTCCGTAGCCCTGATGAACTACGACGGAGCCGGAAAGTTCGTGGGCGCGGAAGTCCTGTCGCCGGAAAGAACAGCCGAGTTCATCCGCCACCGTGAGACGGCACTCGCACACGCGGAGCCGTTCATTGATTGGTGGGCCAAGTACAGGACGTGAACAGAGCACAGCTTGGATCCGCGCTGCGGGCCTTGCGAGTGGCGTCCGGCAAGGAAGCCAAAGCAGTGGCCCGCAGCGCCCTCATGTCCCCGTCCAAGTTGTCGAAGATCGAAAATGCAAGGCTCGCAGCCAGCGCGACGGACGTTGAGCGCATCCTGACCGCCCTCGGTGTCTCTGCCGAGGTCAAAGCGGAGTACACAGAGGCCGCACGAGCGTCAGCAACGGAAGCAACCGCGTGGCGCCTCCTGAAGCGGATCGGCATCCATAAAGGCCAGCAAGCAGCCAAGGCCCTTGAGGCTCAGATGTCGATGCTGAGGTTGTTCCAACCGGCGCTGGTACCCGGCCTGCTTCAGACGCCGGAGTACATTCGGGCCGTTCTCCGTCGCCATGACCTGAGTGAAGACGCTCTCACGCGGACAATCAACGGAAGGCTTGAACGTCAAGCGGTCCTGTACGAAAACTCCAAGTCGCTGCGGTTCATCATCACGGAACCCGTCCTGCGGTGGCGAATCGTCCCACCTCAGATGATGGCCGCACAACTCGATCGCATCGTTTCCATGTCGCGGCTCCCTCATGTGGACATACGCGTGGTCCCTCTACGGATTCAGCAGCACGACATCGCGAATCACGCGTTCGTCATCCGAGACGACCGAATGGTCACGATAGAAACGGTCCATGCTGAAGTGGTCGTAACGGACCCCAGGGATGTAGGAATCTACGTCGAAAAGTTCGACGGGTTCGTACAGGTGGCGCTGTCCGGTGATGACATGCGGAGTCTGGTCGAGGGTATCCGTGACGACTTCTTGCGGAAACAGGAAACAGGCTAGAGACGCTTATTCGACCCGTCGAAGATGGTGTCATGGAGAGCGAAGAGAGAACTTCGGATCCTGAGGCCAAGTCCACGACAAGGAGGCAGTTTTCCGAGCTGCCGCGCGAACCGTCACCCAGACCCGGCTGCTCCGACTGCCTGTCGCTGTCGGTGGCCCGAGGCAACGCGCGGTCCACAGGCGACTTCAGCGCCGTATCCGACATGAACGTGAAGCTGCGTCACCATCACACACAGGCACACGAGTCATGAGCAAGAGAACAGACGCGGAGCTCTCCGCCGACCGGTCCGTGATGACGATGCGGGTCTCGCGTGACTTCGGACAGTCCTGGGAGCGTCGACGAGCCGTTTTTGGCGATGATCACCTGCCGGAACTGATCCAGCGATACCGCGAGATGGCCGCAGAGTTCCCTGTGGTGGATCTGCCACCGCTGGAGGCGTCTTACTGGCTGGTGAAATCCCGAACGCTGGTCCGCGGCACATGGGATGAGCCGAAGGAGGCAGCGGCGTGGATCGGGGAACGGCTGGCGGAGTACGCGCCCCGGTTCGCCTCGGAGACAGAGCGCGACACAACCCACCTGTCACTACTGGTCAACGCTGTTGCTGAGCGGCTGGCTAAAGGAGGAACCATGACCGTCCACCCCACTGCCGATCAGCTCCGCCCCGCCCGCCCGTGGGGTGTTGGCCGCTTGGCCCCGTATCCGACAACGTTGAAGCTGCCGTTCACCACCGTCACCATCGATCCCACCACACAGACTGGTGTGTTCCGCGATCGCTTCGGACAGGTCGTGGAGATGGGCAAGCACGGCACCAGTTCCGCCACGGCCACGTCCACCGCCACCAACCTCGACTCGCAGTCCGACCAGGGCCACGACCAGGACAGTCAGCAGGACTGACGACCATGGCAGAGGAAGAGCCCGTACTGGTGCTCACCGAAGCGGCCGATGTCACCGCCGACATGGTGATCACTCACCTGAACCGCCGGGGCGTGCCCGTGGTTCGCTTCAACGCGGCAGACATCGGAACGGACCTGACGATCTCGGCACGGTTCGGCGTCGGCTCGACCCCGATGACCGGGCAACTCCGCACCTCGTCGAGGACCGTAGACCTTGAACGCGTACGAGCCGTGTACTGGCGTCGGCCCGCCTGGCCCGGGTTCGGGCATCTTCCGGATGCCGACGCGGGGTGGGCAGCCGCCCAGGTTCGATACGGACTCGGCGGCACCCTCCACGCCATACGAAACTGCCTGTGGGTCAACCACCCGCTCAGAAACGCCGCCGCCGACTACAAGCCCGCGCAACTCGCACTCGCCCACCGGACGGGCCTCACGGTGCCGCCGACACTCGTGACGAACGACCCCGGCGAGGCGCGCCGTTTCATCCGGGACCACGGCCAGGTGATCTGCAAGACGCTCCGATGGACCCCGTACCAACGAGACGGCGTCAGCCTCACGTCATGGGCGGAGCCGGTCCAGGCCGACGAACTGGACGACACCCTCAGAGTCACCCCACACCTGTTCCAGGCACGCGTGGACAAGGCGGCGGACCTGCGCGTGCTGATCGTCGGACGGCGTGTGTTCGCCGTCTGGATCGACTCCGACCTCCTGGACTGGCGCCGGGACTACAGTGCGCTTACCTACAGCGTGGTGGATCTGCCGGACCGCCTGGAGAAAAGTCTGTGCGCCTACCTCGATCACTTCGGACTCGCCTCAGGCTCCTTCGATCTCGCCGTCGACCACGCAGGCGAACTCCACTGGCTGGAGCTGAACCCCAACGGTCAGTGGGGATGGCTGGAGGAGAGAACGGGGCTGGAGATGGCAGCCGCGTTCGCCGATCTGCTCGTTCAAGGAGACGTCGATGTCCTTGCCCCATAGCGCCCCTCAGCGACGGACGCTCGCCGATCGGCTGGAGACGGCCGGAGCTCTCAAGAGCCCGGAATGGCGAGCAGCGGCCGAAGCCGTCCCCCGTGAACTGTTCCTCAATCCTGGAGTGTTCCTCCCGTCCGAGGCCGGGCACTGGCGCCCGGTGACCGCACTCGGCGCAGACCTGCAGGAGTGGTTGGAGATCGCCTACGACGATCAGTCGCTCGCTACCCAACTCGACGGCCATGTGACCGCTGACCAGGCAGCCGGGCCCGTCACCGGGGTCCCCACGTCCTCCTCCACCACACCCGTGACCGTGGTCGGCATGCTTGAGGACCTGAAAGTGGACGACGGACACATGGTTCTGGAGATCGGCACCGGCACCGGCTACTCCACCGCATTGATGTGCCACCGTCTCGGCGAGGACAACGTCACCACGGTCGAGGTCGACCCGCAGGTCGCCTCCCGCGCGGACGCGGCCCTCGAAGAGGCCGGCTACTCCACCTGGACGGTGACCGGCGACGGCCTCCTCGGCCACCCGGCCCGTGCTCCGTACGACCGGATCATCGCGACCTGCGCCGTACGCCGCATCCCGTACACCTGGGTCCGCCAGACCAAGCCCGGCGGAATCATCCTCGCCACGGTCGGATCCTGGCCTTACGGAACAGGCCTGGCCAAGGTCACCGTGAACGAGGACGGCTCGGCGACGGGACGCATCATCGGCCGCTCATCCTTCATGCAGGCCCGCTCACAGGCCACCACACCGCTGGCGGGGGACTTGTCGGCCCGTACGGCATACCCGGACACCGAACGTCCTACGAAGGTGGCTCCCCGTCTGCTGGACGAGTGGATGCCGGCCTTCCTTGCCCAACTCGCGGCGTCTGGAGCCCAGTTCGTTGGAGCCACGGGCAATGATGGCGCTCAGTTGCTGTACCTCTTCGACCCCGAACGGGAGTCCTTCGCGGCCTTCACGGAGGAGGCCTCGGGCTGGACGGTTCGTCAGGGAGGTCCGGTTGCCCTCTGGGACGACGTTGAGCAGACCCTCACGGCTTGGCAGGACGCCGGCCGACCCGACATCAGCACGGTACGGGTCCACATCACCGAGCGCGCCCACACGTACTGGATCGGTGGCGAGAAGGTCACCGCCGAGGGCCACTCGGCTTGGACCGGGGAGAAACCTCTGTTGCGGTGGGAGCACTGTCTGACCTGAGGCCGGGGCGCTGGATCGACGGAATCCGGGGCGCCCCGGCCTCACCACACGGTCTCTTGCCCTTCCTATGGGCCTACGGGTGCATCTGTCCTCGGCGCTGGTCGTCCGTTCCCCGGTGCTGTCGGCTGCCACGCTCAGGCCGTGAGCTCTGTCTGCGCGGCCACCGTGGAGACGAGGATGTGGCGGATGTACCACTCGGTGGAGAGCAGCCGTTCTCGCTCGGAGGCGGACAGGCCGGCGATCAGCCCCGGTGCGGCTCCCCGCTCCACTTCGGTGTGGTGGGCCAGCACGGCGGCGACCTTCTGTTCCAGCCAGGGGCTGACATCGACGGTCGCGGTGACCAGCTCGTCCGGGACGCTGCGCATCGCCTTTCCCGTAGGCGCCAGCTGTCCGCCCCACACCGGGATGGCCGAGTGCGGGTGCGTGGCCAGGTACAGGGCGCTCGGCTGCCAGGGCTCACCGGCGTCCGGGTAGAGCCGTTCAAGCCCGGCCGCCTGGGCCGCGAGCAGGGTCACCCGGTGCGTGTGCAGATGGTCTTCGTGGCCGGTCAGCCCGCCGTACGCGTCATGGGTGACCACGGTCTCCGGGCGGAACTCCCGGATGTGCGCGACCAGTTGACCTACTGCTTCGTCGAGCGGGGCGTCGAGGAACCGCATCCTGCCCGGGGCCGACTGCGGCACACGGGCGTCGGCGTAGCCGAGCATCCGCGGCGCGCCGGCGCCGAGGATCCGCAGCGCCTCGGCCAGCTCTGCGGCGCGCTGGGTGTCTGCGGCCCAGGTCGCGGTGACAACTGCGGTACGGGCGCCAGAGGTTGCGTGCCGGGCGAGGGTGCCGCCTGCTGACAGGGACTCGTCGTCTGGGTGGGCGAAGACTGCGAGCAGGCTTGGGGCGGGCACAGCGGGCTGCCTTCCGGTGTGGGACATACGGATCACGCGGGCGTGGTTGCTGCGCAGCGCCGTTGACGTACGAGCCTTCCTTGGTCAGCCCTCCAAATTCCCCTGGAGCAGCGCTCGTACGAAGGTCTTCCAGCCCTGACTTTGAACGGCGATCACAGGTCCTCCGCCACTCTTGGAGTCACGGACAAGGGCGCCGTCACTAGTGAGCGCACACTCGACGCATTCGCCCCCCGCGCCGTTGCTGTACGACGAGGTGAACCACGTAGGGAGGTCGTCGACCTCGGATCCCGCAATGCTCATCTTGCGTATTCCTTCAGAACGGACTTGATCAGCTGACCGGAACGTTGAGGGCTCAAGGCGGCAGCCCTGAGCCCGTCGAAGGCCCGGGTGTACTCACGGACATGATGCTCGCCCTCAAGGTAGACGGCATCGGTGATGCCGTCCCGGTACACGATGTCCGGGTCCGCCTGATCGGGGAATCCGAGCATCGTGAACGAGCCGGTGGCCGGGTAGGTGCCCGAGTCGAAGGCCAGGACCTGCAAGGTCACGCTCGGCAACTCGGATGCGTCCAGGACGCGTTCAAGCTGCTCCCGCATCAACGCTCGATCGCCGATGACATTGCGCAGAGCACCCTCGTTCACGATGAACCACGCGTCAGGGGCGCCGGGCTGCGTCAGCATGGCTTGGCGCTCCATGCGTACACGGACCGCACGGTCTATGTCCTCGGCGGACATGTGCGCGCCGGTCTTGTGGAGTTCGGCCGTGTAGGGCGTGATCTGCATCAAGCCCGGCAGTAGTTCGCACTGGTACTGGCGGAGCGTCGAGGCGTCCTGTTCCAGACCGATGTAGATGTTGAACCACTCCGGGACACCGGCGCCGTGCACCTGCCACCAACCACGCGTCTTGGCCTGTCGGGCCAGCGCCTTGAGGAATTCGCGCAGCTCGTCGCTGGTGCCGTAGAACCGGCACAGGGCATCGATGTCGGACGGCTGGACCCTGCCGCTGCCCGTCTCCATCCGGTTGACCTTGGAGCCGCTCCAGTCCAGCGCTTCGCCGACCTGGGCGCAGGTGAACGCGCTCCTCTCACGGAGCTTCTTCAGCTCGATCGAGAGACGACGACGGCGTGCCGTCGGTGAACCGGCCACTTCAACCTTCTTTCGGATAGCGGGCGTTCAGTCTTGCGCCAAGAGGGCCGCCTGCCAATCACTCGGAAGTGGGAATCCCGCCGTGCACATTGCATGAAGGGATGCGCTCAGGTCATCCTTCCAGTGACGCGACTCACTGTGAGTGCGTGTAGCGCTCCGCTGATCAAGCCGGGTCGGGGGAGATGGCATGCGACGAGAGGGGTCTTCGTGATCCGGGAAGCGTGTATGTCACGAAAGCCGTGGGACCTTCACTTTCTGGCGGAGCCCGAGGAAGTGGCAGGCCTACGGCGTGTACTGCGGGTCCACTTGGGGCTCTGGGGCCTGGACGAGCTCGTTGATGCGGCCCAACTCTGCGTCAGCGAACTCGTGTCCAACGTGATCACCCACGTGGGTCCTGGCACTCCCACGACCCTCGCGGTCTCCATGAAGGGCACCCACCTGCGCATCGAGGTCCACGACCCCGACACTCGGGCTCTGCCCACGCTCCTTGATGAGGACGTCAACTCCGAATCGGGGCGCGGTATGGAGCTCGTAACTTGCACTGCTGACCGGTGGGGTGTCCAGCTTCTTGCTGACCAGAAGGTGACGTGGTGCGAGCTCTCCACCGGCCTGACCTCGCCCAGCGGCCATCGCAGGGGGCCTCACGTGACGAGGGCGGAGCGCCTGCTTGGTCTCTACTGCGGGGCAAAACTGCCGACCGCAGCCAGCACGGGTCGGCTGAGTACGGCTACGGCGGAGGAGGTGGTGATCGGCGCCATTGCTGACCTTCTCCACTGGCTCCGGGCGCACGGCCGTGATGCGGATGATGTCTTGGACCGTGCCCAGATGCATTTCGAAGCGGACGAGGTGTGAAGAGCGACACGGCGCGAGACGCAGCCTCGCTGCGATCTCGGAGGAGGTTCACAAGTCCGGCAGGATCTATGCTTCAGCTTCCCGCTCAAGGGGTCATCCGCGCAGGTACGCGTGAATTGCCTCGCCGATCGCTCTCCCGAGTGGGATGGGCACGGCATTGCCGATCTGGGTGGCGATCTCTGTCTTCGACCCGCACCAGCGAAAGTCGACAGGGAAGCCTTGAATGCGAGCGGCTTCGTAATGGGTGATCGGACGGGGGTCGGTTGGGTGGAGGTAGCGGCCCTTCTCCGGTTTGAAGAACTCGGTCCGAATGGTGACCGAGGGCTCCTCCATGCGTAGCCGGCCCATGACGTCACCGGTGCCGGTGTTGTGGTTGTCCCAACTCGTGGTCGAGAGGTAGTCGACCGGTGTCCTCACGCCGGTGGGCACCGGGGTATTGAAGAGATGGATTTCGCCGAATTCATCCACTGTGTACCATTTGTCACGCAGGTTCTTGCGGTTGCCGCCCTCCGGGATGGCGCGGTAGCGGGCCCTCGAGAGGGGTTCCGGGTTGCGCCCGAAGTGCAGATCGCGAGTGGTGAAGATGCCTGGGACCATGGCGTCCACCTCGGGGATGTGGTCCTTGCCGTCCGGCAGCTCGGTGCCTCGGATCTCAAGTTCGGCCGACTCGTCGAACACGCCCTTCACTGCTCGCCAATACGAGGGCGTCACATCGACGCCTTCGAGCGGCTGAGCCGGGAAGCCTGCGCTGCCCTTCGGGCGTCGGACATGAGTCGCGGAGGGGTATGTCATCCTGCGTTCGTTGTCGTTGTTGTCGTCGCGGAGCACTCCGATGACGATCGCTCGTCGACGCGCTTGGACTGCCCCGTAGTTGGCGGCGTTGAGCAAATACCGCTTGTTCTTCTGCTCAACGGTGTCGGTCGGTTCGTGACCAGGGGGATCGACAAGTTCGTAGTCGGCCAGTAGGCCGCCTTCCTCGACCTGGCTGAGCAGGTTGCCGAACTCGTCGGACTTGAGGAAGCGGTCGACGTTCTCGATGACGAAGACCTTCGGGCGAATCGTGGCGACGATGCGAACGTATTCTTCCCACAACCGGTTGCGATCGCTACCCTTCTTGGCGCGGTTCAAGGCCGAAAAGCCCTGGCAGGGAGGCCCTCCTACCACTACATCGGCGTGGAGGGCCTCAGGGGTCGGTTCCCACTTCTCGATGTCGCCGAAGTGGACGACGGTTTGCGGGAACGCCTTGTCGGGCCGTGCGCTGCCAAAATTCGCGGCGTACGTGGCAACCGCTGCGGCGTTGTGCTCGACTGCCGCGATGCTGCGGAAGACGGGGCCACCGTCCTCCGCACCCTCGGGACGGAACTCGTGAAACCCCTGTGTGAAGCCACCGCAGCCGGAGAACAGGTCGACGACGCTGATGGGTTCGGGGTCGAGGGGGTGGCGATTGTACATGTGGCGATCTTAGCTTTCCAGGGCGACTGCAATGGCTCGGCCCAGAACAGTGGCGAGAGGAGGTGGCATAGCATGACCAATTTGGCGATATCTGGATGTTTTTCCTCCGAAGAAGCGCCAGTTCTCCGGGATTGCCTGGATCATCGCGGCTTGATCAACGGTCAGCTTGGGGTGTTCGTCCGAGGGGAAGTCGGCTCCCGGGGGTTCATCGCCGAGGCTGTTGCCGTTCACACCCAGTGCAGCCCACGCCTTCTTGCTGCCGGTGGGACCGAGGTCGGCGCCGCCCCGTCGATCGGAGCCGCCGACGAGTGCCGGGGCGATTCTGCCCGCGCCCTTGATCCAGCGTTCCGCGCCGGGCCAACCGCGTGAGGCCATGGACGGGCCGAGAACCTGGCCAACGGTCGGTGACAGCACCCGCTCTGGTTCGGGCCAGGAGAAGCGGGAGAAATACGGCTCCTGCAGGGCGACCAGGAACCCGCTACTGCGGTTCTGCGGAACACCGAAGCCAGCCGCATTGAGGACTCGCCAACTCGACCGGTAGCCCGCATCCCGCAATGCGGATTCGATCCACAAACGATCGGCCTCGAAGTGCGGGCTCTCGACCAGGTCCGGGACGTTCTCCAGCAGCACGGCCTTCGGCCGTATGACACAAGCCAGTCCGATCGAGGCCCGGAGGACTCCGCGCTCCTCCGTGTCCTCGGTACGACCGACGGTCGCCGTGGACTTCACGCGCGGGAGTCCCCCGCTGAGCAGGTCGACGCCCAGCGTCTCCTGCCGCATGTTCGGGTGGAACTGGACAACGTCCATGCAAACCACGTCCCAGGCGGGCCGGTTGAGGTCGATAGTGAAGCAGGCATCCGCTTTGCTGTCGACGAGTAGTACCGGGTCGAACCCGGCTCGCTCCAGTCCGAGTGCCTGCGCTCCGGCTCCGGCACAGATCTCCACCGACCTGAAGCGACGGGACTCGACTACAAGGGCAGAGACGGGAGGTAGTGGTTCCGCCTCCTGGGATGCGGCGATGGCCGGTTCGACGACAACCGGAGCGGTCTGTCCGGACCGCGTGGTGTCGGCCACCGGGGGAGAAGGCGTCGGTCGTTGGGCATCTACGGACTCCCCGGCGACAGCGAGTAGTTCGTCGTCCAGGGCATCTTCCGCGATGCCGTCGAAGAGCACGAACGGGGCGAGCCGCAACAACCTCTTGAGGAAGTCACGAAGGGTGTCGCGCTCGTTGAGCCCAGCCAGGTCCAGGTCGTTCCAGACGCGGAGAATGGAGCGCACCAGGTGGGGACTCCCGCCAAGTGCGGCCCGGCGCGCGTAGATCTGGTCGAAGGCGGCCTCACCGAGGATGTTGAGGGCGCTGTACGGCTCCGGAGCGTCGGGAGAGCGTACGAGCTGAGCTCGCCACCACAACCGACCGAACGCGTGCCGGGTGAGGTCCGTACCGAGAACGCGATCCTTGGGCGGTTGGGGATAACGCCAGAAAGCCACGTCAGGAAGCAGGACGAGTGCCAGAAAGGCCCAGACGTCGCGGGAGGCTGCCTCGGCCGGCACCATGCCCGTCTCGGAGTGCAGGAGAGCGGCGAGACGGAGGTCAAACTCGGCATTGCGCGTACGGTCGGAGTCGTCGGGGAATCCTGCTCGTTCGGCGAGGTCGACAACACCTGTCCGCAGCTCTCGAAGCCGGTCGGCCGAGATCCGGTCTCCACCGGTGGCCACATACACGGCGGACTCATGGGAGACAGTTGCTCGACCGGTCAGTTCGACTATCGACAGGTGCCGGTATTCCTCGAACAGCGGTCTGGCCTGCTCGGCTAGCAAGCGAGGGTAGAGGAAACTCATCGTGACACCTCGAAGATCTTGACCGCCGCCTGCAGATCCGAGGCGAACAGGGCAGGTGACTGGTGTCGGCGCAGCCGAATGTCAGTGATCGACTGACCAGGGAACAACTGGTCGAACAGGCTGACCAAGGTGGCGCCCAGTGAACCGTCCGGAAATTCGCCGTCCTCAGCGAAGTCGTCCATTCCCAGGGCGTGCTCGATCAAGGTTCGAGCGGCATCCGCGTACACCGCGGAGAGCACGATCCGGTCGACTGGTCCGGGCTTGCCCGCGTTCTTGAAGGCGGTTGCCGTCACCGTGTTCCGCTCGTTGATCAGCAATAGCAGAGCCCCCATGGTGGCGCTCTCCAGGCTGCCGCTGATCTGAAGGTGCCAGGCCGCGCTGTCGGGGAAGGAAGTACGGGCGAAGTCGATCACAGCCATCGGGAACTGTGGTGCATCGCCCTGGAGCCGCAACGTGTACCGATCGCTCCACAGTACGGAGCCTGCCCGACGCGGTGAGGAGGGGCGGGCGTCACTCCGCTGCTCGGCCAGAACGAGGGCAGTGTCCAGGAGGAGCAAACCGCCCAGATCTGCACCACGCAGTCGCACATCCAGGTCCACTTTGCGCATGTCGTCGTCGGTCAGCCGTACGTGCTGCGCCGGCCCGCTGAGATTGGAACCGGTTGCCGTCCATACGGCCGCGAGCATGAGCGCCGCATCGGTCGGAAGGCCGGACTGAGAGCGGGCCCGACGCAGATCGACTCGGACGGTCCTGCGTAGGTGCAGGTCCATCTGGTAGTCCCAGTCGGGCAGGGCGTCGGGTACGGGAATTTCACCGTCCTCGGTCACCAACCGCCAGGGTTCGACGACAACGACGTCTTCGGAAGGAGAGCGATACGGAAGGGCGCGCCGTGTCACGAAGCCCTCACCGCCTCGACCTTGATGCCGATCTCGGTCATGGTGTCCGGTGCCGGACGCACGAGCGCACGCCAGACGGCCTCGCCGCCCTCGATCACACACGTCTCCGAGGGGTGCACGAGTCCGTTGCCGTCCTCCCAACCGAGAAGCACAGGCATGCTCGCCCCGATCGGCGGATCGGTCTCGCGTCCGCCCGAACCGGGAAGCGTCACGGCAAGATCGATCCGGACCCGTTGGGGTCCTGGGACGGGTAGCCGGAACTCCTGGACCAGCACAGAGGCGTCGTCATGATCGTCGTAGTAGGGATCGCCGACATACTGCACGCGCGGACGACGTCGTGGCATGTCGGTTCCGCCGTGTTCCGGCACGCCGTCGAACGATTGCCGGTCGGTGTCGAAACCGCCTGAACCGACCGCATCACCGGCTGCGGACTGCTCCTTACCAGACGGTGTTTTCGGAACGGGACGGCCAGCGGTTGAAGAGGCGGCGTCACCCTCAAGCTCCTCAGACCGTGAGGCGCGTGTGAACGTGCTACCGGGCTTGGCGTAAGCGGTGGCTCCGCCGATTCCCCACGCGCCACCCACCAAGCCCGAAAACATTGAACTGGCCGCCCCCAGAGCGACATTGCTGGCTCCAGGGCGGGCGACTCCGCCGAGGGAGAGCAGGCTGTCCAGCGCCTCGTTGATGCGGCTGAAGGTCGTCTGCACGTAGGTGCTCTCGGGCTTTTCGAGAGACTGAGGGTTCCAGGCGTCGTGTGTGGGCGGTTCGGCCTTGGCATAGATCTCGTCCATGCTCACGTCGGCTCGGAAGACACCGGCATAGCCCTGGTTCTCGCTCGGAGGCTTCGGACCGGGCCGGTAGGTGACGACGAGCTCTGCCGGGCGCATGAGACACACGTGGTGGACCAGGTTTTCAATGTCGAGAATCCGGGACGCGCGCGTCGGTTCCAGCGGCGGCATAATCCGCTTGACCAGTCCGAGGCGTCCCAGATGCCGTCTGGGCCTCCTGCACTCCAGATCAATGCCGGCCGAGTCGGTCATCGCCTCGTAGGCGGAGACGAACATGTTCAGTGGCCGGATCTCCTGCGGATCGGGCACGGGGTGTTCGATGCCGTCGCAGGCGACGGAAAAACGCATGGCAGGTGACTTGTTGCCCACGGAGATCATCTTTGGCCACAGATGCCAGGTGATGGTCTCAGCCAGGTAGTTGGCTGCTTCGTTCGGCGCGAGGTCGTCAAGGTTGGGGTCGATGACAACAACGGCCGTGCCGGTCTCGTCGGGACCGAAGGGTCTCAGACCCAGGCGCTGGGCAGTCGTCTCCGCCTGCTGGCCGACCAGAGGTTCGACCACCTCTCCAGAGGTATCGCCCCACCAGTGTCGACCGGTGTAACGGCGGTCTCCCCGCGGCTCGGTGGCCTTGTAGCTCTTCCACAAGGTGCAGCCGATGAGCCGGGTTTCAAGGCCGCCCAGTGCGGTTCGGCAGCGCGAGTGCACGAGGACGGTGCCGGACTTGGAGAGCAGATAGAAGATGCCCTTGCCGAAGCCGTAGGTGCCACCGCCCAGTGCTACGTCTCGCGGTTCGCCGATGTTGCGGATGAAAGAGACGAAGTCACGGTCGGTTCCCGCGGCATCGTCGGCGCGGGTGGGGCCTCCGAGTCCGCGAGTGCCCCGGTCGGAGACGGCCAGGAACCGGATCTGGCCACGTCGGAGGGTGTCGCGCAGTGGGAAATTCTCCGCGTTGTCGGGTGCACCGTCGAGCAGCAGTTCTCGCCAGGCGCCCGAGTGGGCGGGACCGACTGTACGCATGTCGATGCGGAAGTCGACGGGATCGGATGAAGAGGAGAGGCGGGCGTCCCAGCTGTTCTGGGCGGACTCACGGACCAGGATGGTGAGCAGGTCGAGTTCGGGCCGGCCGAGCTGGTTGCGGATGCCCTCGGCGGCGCTCGCGCCTTCCGGAGGATAGGGCTGGGAAAACCAGCTGGGCAACGTCACACGGACTCCTGGATCATAAAGTCGATCACTCGGGACACCTGGTCGGCTTCCATGGGCGCCGGAGTCTCACCGGACAGGTCGATGGTGTACTCCACGTCCAGTATCGAAACCGGTACACCCGCCGCGACGAGCGCTCTGCCCGTCAACCCGGGGAAGCCGGGACCCACGGAGTACCACTGCTCCTCGCTAACCAAGAAGCGCACGTCGTGGTATCGATCGGCGTCCGCAGGGCGGTAGCCGGCTTGCGCGAGAAGTTCGAGAAGAGCCCCCTCGTCGTCACACAGTCGAAGCGCGCGGTCGACCAGTTCCACCACCGCAGTGCCGGAACCATTCATCGTGGTGCGTTGCAGACGGAACCAGACCAGGCAGAGTTCACCGCCACCTGGTGCTTCGAGTTGGTCGAGTCCGTGGATCTGTGGTCTGCGGCCCTCAGATGCGGTGCTTGCCTTTACCTCGACAGCAGTGACGCCAGTCGAGAAGTCATGGCAGTGTCCCTCGGGACCGCGCCAGAGGCGGTGCGCGCTCGAATCCTTCTCAAGTAGGCGGTTGAGCAGCGTCAACTCGCCGAACAAACCAGCAAGTTGCTCGGGCCCAAGGGGAGCCTCCTGCGCTCGAAAGAGTGCTCTCCAGCGGTCGAGCACTCGGTAGAGCGCCTTAACCGGATTCTCGGACAGTTCCTTCGAGGCTTCCAGCACGTCCACGCACAGCTCCGTGAACAGATCGCTGAGGTCGTCACGCAAGCACGCGAGATCGGCATAGGTCTGGTACGTGTCCTCGTCCTCCAGCGCCCGCTTACGCAACTGGAGTACCGGTCCGTCCAAGCCGGGACGGATCTTTCGATGTGTGTGGATCGGGACCAGGAGATGGCGGTGTCCTCCGTGGTCCACTCCTACTGCCAGGGGGCCGTTATCGCGGGTGACAGGCAAGTGGGAGACCCGCAGGCGACGTTCACCCGTGGTCTGCTCGGCTTCCAGCGCCGTCCAGCGTTCCTCGACGAGTCTGCGGAGGGCGTCGTCGTTCATGCCTCCTCGCTGTCGATGAGGCTGTAGTCCTCTTCCTCGATCCGGACCTCGGACAGGTTGGCGGAGATGTACTTCTCGACCGCGCTGTCCCTGTCCCGAGGCTCGGGGAAGATCAGCCCGACGCCGATCACGTGCTCCTCGGCGTTCAAGGGCGCACGCGCTGTCTTCGTGGGGTCCGGCTCGGACACCTTGTCGATGGGGTACAGAACGAGGAGACCTGTGTCCGGGAGCTCGACACGGCGCCTGTCCATGATTCCCTTCTCGTTCAACTTCGAGGTGCCCTCGGCCAGGTCCACCGCCGCGTCGCGACGGCTCATCAGGGTCTTGATGTCGGCGAAGTCAGGGTCGGCGTTGCTGACCGCGAGTCGGGCACGGTTGTTGCGCCCGACAGTCACACCGGGGGCAAAGGTGAAGCCGTCCCCCTTCGGGTTGCCGACGACCGCGATGTTCCATCGGCGCAGTGACCCGGCTGCGGCGACTCGCTTCCGGATGTATGCGGTGATTAGATCCGCGTCGTTCTCGGGGGATTTCTCATGGAACTTGTACGCCGACAGAAACCCGATCACGAGGTCGTGGGGAACGTTGCGAAAGATGTAGCGGCCGTCCGTGGGGCGCCGTTCCACTTTGGTCGCACTCGCGGCGGAGGCAGCGACCAGACGACGTGCCGCGTCGATGTTCCCGGCCAACCAGTCGGCGTTGGTGTGGAAGTAGTGGGTCTGGACCCGCTTGCCGCCGTAGGACGAAGCTGCCGTGACGGCGTCGCGCATTTTGGCGGCTGCGGTCACACGCAGGGAGGGATGAGTGCGCAGGCGGACGGCGAACGTGAGAGGTGTTTCGTCCTCTGTCATATAGGTGTCGATGTCCCGGCGCATCTCGGTCTCGACCGTGGCCAAGTGCCGGAACCACTCCGCCAACTCGTCCGTCATCCAGATCCGGGGCAGATCGGCGTAGCCGTTCCGGAAGCCGAACCAACGTCCCATCTGGAGCAGAGTGTCGTAGGCCGAGACGGCGCGGACGAAGTAGCTGACCGACAGGCCCTCCAGGGTCAGGCCCCGCGAAAGCGTGTTACCGCCCACGGCGATGGCCACAACCGGACCGTTCTCGTAGTCGAGGCGGTCCTCACTGCTGGAGTTGTCCATGATGATGCGGCAGCTGTCCAGGACTCCGGACAGTTCGGGCATCAATTGCTCGAACGGCACCTTCGTCTCACCGAAGTCCCCGGCCCGGACGCGTTGGGTCTCCCGCTCCCAAAGACCCCGCAGCCGAGCGAGGAAGTCAGCGTCCGTCAGCGACATGGAGGCCTGCTCACGCAGACGTGCGAGAGGCCTCTTGAAGCTGTTGTGCACTGCGGTGTTGACGCTCGTGTGGATCAGCATCGTGCTGTGCTCATTGCCAGTACCGCGTACGCGTCGGGCGGCCGTGACGAGCCAGAAGTACTCAACCGCGCTGCGCAGCGTGTCGGTGATGAAGGGCTCGAACCCTTCGACGTCGGCCCGAGTCTCCGGGCGCACGTACGGAACATCCTCGTCCGGGATCGAACGGATCATGTCGTAGCCGTCGTCGGCCTGTTCCGGATCCTCGCCGTCTAGCGCGTAGCGTCCGAAGAGGACCTCCGTGCCGAAGTGACCTTCGGGCTTCGGAAGGTTGACGACGAAGTCCTTGGGATACAGGTCCTCGGCACTCGGGTCGATCAGCAGATTGGCGAACGGCGAAGCCGTGTACCCGACGTAGGCGGATCTAGGCAGGCAGCCCATGATGTCCAGGATCAGCGGGTTGATCGATGATGTGGCCACGGTGGCCTGGTCTGCCTCGTCGTCGATGATCAGGGCCGGACAGTCCTGGAGGTAGTCCGATGCCTTTTCGAGCCATCGGGCGAGCTTGCGCAGAACCGCCGCGTTCTTCTTCACCACGCACAGCACGCGCGTCTTGTTGCTCCCCCCGAAGTACGAGGCCGGGTTCTCCTGAGGGGTGAAGTCCTTGTCCAGCCCGGTCAACTGGGACCACATCGAGGGGTTCGGCTCCACGAGTTGCTGTACCAGTCGGGCCTGGGTCTGTCGGCGGAGGCCGTTGTGGATGCCGGCAAGGACGATGAACAACTTGTAACCGCGGTCGGCGGCCTTGGCCATGACCGAGGTGAAGTTGGTCGTCTTGCCGGACTGAACGTAGCCAACGACGAGGCCGCGAGTGGAGAACGCTTTCTCCTTGGGGTGGTTCAGCAGCGAGACGACGCGGGTGGAGGAGTCGTCCAGGGCTCTGATCGCGGGTTCCTGGGGCCAACCGTCCTTGCCGAGGAGGTCCACGATGGCGGGCCAGCACTTGTCCTTGGCCTGCGGGCCCGTGTACCAGGTGTCACGGTTGCCCAGGACCACCGCGTGCGGCTCTTCGAGCTCCTTGATACGGACGGTCTGCTGCTCGTGACGCTCCCGGATCTGCTGGACAACGTCCGGATGGATCCCGAATTGTTCCAGTCGCTTGACTGATTCCGAGGGGGGAAACGAGTCCAAGAGTGCTTTGAACGTCTCGTACATGTCGTCGAATTCATCGGTCATGGGAGTCGACCGTTCCCCGCTCTCGTTCGCCGAAGCCGTTCGCACTGCGGAGCCCTACTGCCTTCGTGGATCACTTCACGAATGGCACAGCACTGCGAGGCGCTCATCGGCACGTCATTGTCGTACAGGACCTACACACTATTGGGTGAGTTGGGTGTGGATAGGGGAAAGTAGTGCCCCCGATCGATTTGCACGCCGGCGATGGCGAACTCGCGGCGGAGCACCCGCCGATGCCTGCCCGCCGCGGAGGACGAGTCAGGGCTGAGAGGTTTGATTCAGGGACCACCCAGTGGTTGCTGCTTGGAAGCCACAGCGATGGCGATCCGGCGCGAGACATCCTCGGCGGACTCGTGTTCCCAGAACCTCAGGACAGTCCAGCCCGCAGAACGCAGGAGCTCGGTCGTCTCGCGATCACGTGCCATGTTCCTGTCGAGTTTGGTGCGCCACCACTCCGCATTCGCCTTTGGATGAGTTGCGTGCTGGGGGCAGCCGTGCCAGAAACAGCCGTCCATGAAGACTGCGACCTTGGTCTTGCCGAAGACGATGTCGATGGTCCGCCGTGCTGCGCCGGGCACGGGCACGTTCACCCGGTAGCGCATCCCCGCAGCGTGCAGGAGTCGCCGGACCGCGACCTCGGGAGCCGTGTCGCGAGAACTCTGTCGGCTCATGCGGGCGGACACGGAGGGAGAAGACGGGTCAGGGGCAGGCACGGAGGCATTCTGCCGGCGTTTGTGGTCGGGCGGTTCAGAGAAGCGATCAACCCTCCGTGCGCCGGGCCCGACCTTGCGGAGGAAGTTCTCTCTGAGGAGTTTGTTCGAGCGCTTGGGAATCCCGTAACTGCCGTGTACTCATGCAAGGAGCCCCGGACCACGGTCCGGGGCTCCTTCGCTGGCCTGGCCGCTAAGCAGACGGCAGGCCGTCGATCTGACCCTGGAGCCGGACGATGTCCCCCTCCGCCTTGGCCAGGCGGGTCCGGATCTTCTCCACCACGTTGTCCGGGGCCTTCGCCAGGAACGCCTCGTTGCCGAGCTTGGCCTGTGCCTGGGCCTTCTCCTTCTCGGCCGCGGCGAGGTCCTTGGCGAGACGCTTGCGCTCGGCCGCGACGTCGATCGTGCCGGACAGGTCGAGGGCGACCGTGGCGCCGGCGACGGGGAGGGTCGCGGTGGCGTTGAAGTCGTCGCCCTTTGGCTGGAGGCGCAGGAGTTGGCGGATGGCGGCCTCGTGGGCGGCGAGCTGTGTGCCCGACAGGTCCAGGCGGGCGGGGACCTTCTGGCCAGGCTGGAGGCCCTGGTCGGAGCGGAAGCGGCGGACTTCCGTGATCACCTGCTGGAGGTTGTCGATCTCGGCCTCGGCCGCCGGGTCGCGGAATCCGCTGTCCGTCGGCCAGTCGGTGATCACGATGGATTCGCGGCCGGTCAGCGTCGTCCAGAGGCTCTCGGTGACGAAGGGGACGATCGGGTGAAGGAGGCGCAGGGTGACGTCGAGGACTTCGCCCAGGACGCGGCCGGAGACCTTGGCCTGCTCGCCGCCCTCGAAGAAGGTGGTCTTGGAGAGCTCGACGTACCAGTCGAAGACCTCGTCCCACGCGAAGTGGTAGAGGGCGTCGGCGAGTTTCGCGAACTGGTAGTCGTCGTAGTAGGCGTCTGCCTCGGCGACGGTGGCGTTGAGCCGGGACAGGATCCAGCGGTCCGTGGCCGAGAGCTTCTCGACGGGCGGGAGGTCGCCCTCGATCGTGGCGCCGTTCATGAGCGCGAAGCGGGTGGCGTTCCAGATCTTGTTGGCGAAGTTGCGGGACGCCTGGACCCAGTCCTCGCCGATCGGCACGTCCGTACCGGGGTTGGCGCCCTTGACCAGGGTGAAGCGGACGGCGTCCGAGCCGTACTTGTCCATCCAGTCAAGGGGGTTCACGGTGTTGCCGAAGGACTTCGACATCTTCTTGCCGAACTCGTCGCGGACCATGCCGTGGAACGCGATGGTGCGGAACGGGACTTCGCCGTCCATGGCGTACAGGCCGAACATCATCATGCGGGCGACCCAGAAGAACATGAGGTCATAGCCGGTGACGAGGACGGAGTTCGGATAAAACTTCTCCAGGTCCGGGGTCTGTTCAGGCCACCCGAGGGTGGAGAAGGGCCACAGGCCGGAGGAGAACCAGGTGTCGAGGACGTCCGTGTCCTGGGTCCAGCCCTCGCCGGCCGGAGGCTGCTCGTCGGGGCCGACGCAGACTGTCTCGCCGTCCGGGCCGTGCCAGACCGGGATGCGGTGGCCCCACCACAACTGACGTGAGATGCACCAGTCGTTGAGGTTGTCGACCCAGTCGAAGTACCGCTGGGACATGTCGGCGGGGTGGATGTTCACGCGTCCGTCGCGGACCGCGTCCCCAGCCGCCTTGGCGAGCGTCTCGACCTTGACCCACCACTGCAGGGACAAGCGCGGTTCCAACGTCGTCTTGCAGCGCGAGCAGTGGCCCACCGAGTGGACGTACGGGCGCTTCTCGGCAACGATCCGGCCGTCGGCGCGCAACGCGGCGACGATCGCGGAGCGGGCCTCGAAACGGTCGAGGCCCTGGAACGGGCCGTGCACGGTGATGACGCCGCGCTCGTCCATGACGGTCAGCGACTCCAGGCCGTGCCGTTGGCCGATGGCGAAGTCGTTGGGGTCGTGGGCGGGGGTCACCTTGACCGCGCCGGTGCCGAACTCGGGGTCGACGTGAGTGTCCGCGACGACCGGGATCGTGCGGTTGGTCAGCGGCAGCTTGATCTGCTTGCCGATGAGCGACGCGTATCGCTCGTCGTCGGGGTGGACCGCGACCGCGGTGTCGCCGAGCATCGTCTCGGCGCGGGTCGTCGCGACGACGAGGGTCTCGTCGCCTTCGCCGTACTTGATGGAGACGAGCTCGCCGTCGTCGTCCTGGTAGTCCACCTCGATGTCCGAGATGGCCGTCAGGCAGCGCGGGCACCAGTTGATGATGCGCTCGGCGCGGTAGATCAGGTCGTCGTCGAACATCTTCTTGAAGACGGTCTGGACGGCCCTGGAGAGACCCTCGTCCATGGTGAAGCGGTCACGGCTCCAGGCGACACCGTTGCCGAGGCGCTTCATCTGGCCGGCGATCTGCCCGCCGGACTCGGCCTTCCACTGCCAGACACGGTCGACGAAAGCCTCACGGCCCAGGTCGTGGCGGGACTTGCCTTCCTTGGCGAGCTCACGCTCGACCACGTTCTGCGTGGCGATTCCGGCGTGGTCCATGCCCGGCTGCCACAGCGTCTCGTAACCCTGCATGCGCTTGCGGCGGGTCAGGGCGTCGATCAGCGTGTGCTCGAAGGCGTGCCCGAGGTGCAGGGAGCCGGTGACGTTCGGCGGCGGGATGACGATGGTGTACGCGGGCTTGTCGCTCTTCGCGTCGGCCTCGAAGTGACCCCGGTCTACCCAGCGCTCGTACAGCTGCCCCTCTACCTCGGCCGGCGCGTACTGAGTCGGCAGTTCGGGGGAGCTGTTCGGCCCACTGTCGGGGCGCTGAGTGTTGTCGGTCACGACGGCCATTCTAGGGGCCCGGCGTCTCTGCCCTCGCCGGACTTTCTCTCCGCTCGCGGGCCGTAGCCAGGGCATGAGAGTGGCCGCACGAAGGCAGTCCAAGTGTGACCAAGAACGCTCTCGTGCGGCCGCTCGCTAGCTTACCCCCGCCGCGGCCGCCGAGGGATTGCTCGATTGCGCCCGGCGGTCAGTCGAACATGAGCTCGGTCGGGCAAGTTGGTGCCCCACCGGCCCCAGCTCACCTCACCCGGCCAAACACCTACCGCGGCGAAACCGCCCCGTCATACACGTTCTCCGGCGTGACAACCCCCGTGATCGCCCGTGCGAGGAGTGTGGACGGTTCCTGGCCCTGGCTGAGGGAGTCCGTGTTGATCATGATGACCAGAGTGGCCTTCTTCGAGGGCAGATAGACGGTCACCGTCTCGTAGCCCGGGATTGAGCCGTTGTGCCCGATCCACCCGCCGGTCTTGAAGATGCCGAGGCCGTAGCTGAGGCCGGGGAATCCGGTCGGCAGCGTCTTGAGTCGCTGTGCCTGGGTCTGGGGGCTGAGCAGTTCCCCGGTGGCGACGATCGGCGCCCAGCGGCGCAGGTCGTGCAGGTTGGAGATCATCGCCCCGGCCGCCCAGGCCCAGCTGGGGTTCCAGTCCGTGGCGTCGGCGACCGAGCCGCTCAGCGTCTGGTCCGTGTAGCCGCGCGGATGCGGCTCGGGGAACTCGGCTCCCTGGGGGAAAAGGGTGTGGTGCAGGCGGGCCGGCCGCAGTACCCGCCCGTCGATGAAGTCGGCGAGCCGCTGACCGCTGACCTTCTCGATCACCAGGCCGAGCAGGACGAGGTTGGTGTTGGAGTACTGGAACTCCTTCCCCGGCGCGAAGGTGTTCTTGTGCTTGAAGCCGTACGCCAGCACTTCCTGAGGCGTGAAAGAGCGCTCCGGGTTGCTCAACAGGTCCTGGACGAAGTCCGGATCGGAGGTGTAGGGGAACAGGCCGCTGCGCATCCCCGCGAGCTGACGCAGCGTGATCCGGCCGCCGTTCGGCACGCCGTGGACGTAACGGGAGACCGGGTCGTCCAGCCGGATCCGGTGGTCGTCGACGAGCTTGAGCAACGCGGTGACCGTGAAGGTCTTGGTCTCGCTGCCGATCCGCACGAAGCCGTCGGTGGTCATCGGCCGGCGGGTGACGGTGTCGGCGACACCGGTCGCGCGGACGTAGCTTCCCTTGCCGGGCATCCACAGTCCGACGACGACACCGGGGATGTCGGCCTGTCGGCGGACGTCCTCGATCGCCTTGTCCAGCCGGGCGCTCACCTCGGGGCCGAGACCGTCCGGCGGGCAGTCGTTCCGGTCATGCCGGTCGGCTTTCGCGGCCTGGACGGCCGCGACGGGAGCCGCTGCCATCGGGACCAGGGCACACGCCACGAGCAGCGTTGCGGCGAGCATCCGGCGGTGGGGGGTACGTCGCATCTGGGGGTGCCTCTTCCAGTCACGGGCAGTCACAGGCTCGGACGGCAACATCACCATCGGCAACTTGTCGCAACGGCCCCCTTCCGGTCGCGTACCGGCGAGTCCACTCGTTCGGACCGTCAACCGGGCGTTGTCAGGGCGTCAACTGGGCGTTGTCCGCGGCACGGGCATCGGCCGGGTCGATGGGCGCCCGGCCCGCCGCCGAGCTTGCGCACATGTGTGGATCTCCGGCGGCGGGAGCGACCTTGGAGCGACCTGCGGCTCGTGCCCTCGTACCCGCCGTCCGTGAGCACGTACCGCCCCTGCTGCGAGCGAGCGGCACTCTCACACGATCTGTCACGTGATCTCTCAGGTGACGCGAGGCGGCGGGCCCCCGAATGGCTCGCCGATGCGACAGGCGTCGGGGCAGGGCCTTCACTGGGGAACATGTCTCGCCTCGACCGGGCGCACGCCCGGCGCCTTCGCTCCGCTGCCGCACTGGGCCTGATCGCGGCCCTGGCCGGCGGCGGCTGTACGGGTGTCGACACCGACACCTCCGCCGCCGTCCACAGGCCGGCCGCCGCCCAGACGTCGCCGCTGCCCACCGTCCCGCCGGCCCAGCCACCGCCGCGACTCACGCGGGCCAAGGTCGACGCCGCGGTGGACCGGCTCGACGGAGTCGTACGGGACGCCATGCGCAGGACCGGTGTGCCGGGGGTCGC
This sequence comes from Streptomyces sp. ADMS, assembly GCF_033441795.1. Taxonomy (NCBI): domain Bacteria; kingdom Bacillati; phylum Actinomycetota; class Actinomycetes; order Kitasatosporales; family Streptomycetaceae; genus Streptomyces; species Streptomyces sp. ADMS. Next base: position 30,237 of record NZ_JAVFVX010000051.1, read on the forward strand.
CGTCGGTGTGGTCCATGACGACGAGGTGCTGTATCTGAAGGGCTTCGGCGAACGGAAGGCCGGCGCGGAGGGCCGGGTCGGACCCGACACCGTCTTCCAGCTCGCCTCGGTTTCCAAGCCGGTCGCATCGACCGTGGTCGCCGCGGCCGTGGGCGAGAAGACCGTCGGCTGGGACGACCCGGTCGTCGAGCACAGTCCCGGCTTCGCCCTCAAGGACCCCTGGGTCACCCGCCACGTCACGCTCGCCGACCTGTTCTCGCACCGCAGCGGGCTGCCCGACCACTCCGGGGACCTCCTGGAGGACCTCGGCTACGACCGCTCGTACATTTTGGAGCATCTACGGTACGAACCGCTGGACCCGTTCCGGGCCAGTTACGCGTACACCAACTTCGGGCCGACCGAAGCCGCGGTCGCCGTCGCGCGGGCGGCGGGCACCAGCTGGGAGAATCTGTCCGCCGACAAGCTGTACCGGCCGCTGGGCATGGACTCCACCAGCTCCTCCTTCGCCGACTACGAGAAGGCCGGGAACAAGGCCGTCACCCATGTGAAGGAGGGCGACACCTGGCAGGCCGAGTTCGTACGGGACGCGGACGCCCAGAGCCCGGCGGGCGGGGCCAGCTCCACCGTCCGGGACATGACGAAGTGGCTGCGTCTGCAGCTCGGCAACGGCAGGTTCGAGGGGCGGCAGGTCGTCGACGGCGACGCGCTGGACGAGACCCACCTGCCGCACATCGTCTCCGAGCCGCCGCACGCGCCGGCGGGCAGGACCGGGTTCTACGGGCTCGGCTGGAACGTCGGTTACGACGACCAGGGCAGGCTGAAGCTCGGCCACTCCGGCGCCTTCGCGATGGGCGCGGCCACCAGTGTCACGCTGCTGCCCTCGGAGAACCTCGGCATCGTCGTCCTCACCAACGGCGAGCCCGTCGGCGTACCCGAGGCGATCGCCAGTACCTTCCTCGACACCGCGCAGACGGGCGGGCCCACGGTCGACTGGCTGACGTTCATCGGCCCGATCATCCAGCAGGCGGCGGCGGGCGACCGCTCCGAGACCGACTACACCAAGCCTCCGCCACGGCCCGCACCGGCCAGGGCGGACAGCGCCTACACCGGAACGTACGCCAACGACTTCTACGGCCCGATGACCGTGAGCGCCCAGGGCGACGACCTCGTCATGCAACTGGGGCCGAGGAAACAGCGGTTCACCCTGCGGCACTACGACGGCGACACCTTCAGCTACCGCACCACGGGCGAGAACGCCGTTGGGCTGTCCGGCGTGACCTTCGGCGTCGGGTCCGGCGGACGCGCCGAAAAGGTCCGGGTCGAGAACCTCGACACGACCGGCCTGGGCACCTTCACCAGGGAATGAGCCTGCGCACAGGCATCACCCTGGATCGCGTCCGTGAAATCGCCGAAGCCGTTCTCCACTCCTAATCTGGACGCTCGCGCCAACGGGGTAGTGGCCTGGGCAGGGGGAAGCGGTCTCGGGCTGTTTCTGGAAGCGCTGGCGTCGGACTACCGAGGGTGGGTCGGCACGCGGAGCTGGGGGACCGACGACACGTCAACCGACGGAGCCTCGGATGTCTCACATGTACTCGAAGTACCGGTCGTACCAGTCCGTCTTCCCCAGCTCCTCGTCATCCTCCTCGTCCTCGTCCACCGCGCCCGCGGCCACGAGCACCGCCGCCAGCTCCACGTCCCCCGCCGCCGCCAGGACCGACGGCCCGACGTACGGCTCACTGAGCAGCTCGGAGGGTACGAAGGTGCAGCCCAGCTCCGTACAGACGCCGTCGAACCACGTCGCGAACTCCTCGGGCAGGCTCTCCCCGCCGCCCGGGAAATCCTCACTCGCGACCACTCGCGCGGTGACGAAATAGCCGCCGAAGTTGCTCATCATGATGTGCAGGGGGCGGTCGAGGCCCGTCGTGTCCGCCGGGATGTCGATGACGCCGTAGAAACTGGTGTCCTGGCCCAGGCCGCTTGAGAAGGACGGGCCGAAACGTTGCTGAAGGGCGCTCACCAGCCCCGCGAAGCAGTTCCGCGAGGTCACCCGGTCGAAGTCCGCGGGGTGTTCGAGGTGGCGGGGATCGTCGTGCTCCAGCAGGAGCGCCCGGATCCGGTCGGTCGGGAGCATGTCGTGCCTTCCATCGGTTCGCGTACGGGGGAGGGTGGTGGGCCCGTAGCCCGGGCCCACCACCCTCATCCATCAGGTCAGGCGTTTCTCGGGCAGGTGGGATCGGAGGACGGGAACACGGTGACGACCCTGTCCTTCTTCTTGACGACACGGGTGACGATGCACATGTACTTCTCTCCTCCCTCGCCGATGGCTTCGTCGTAGTCGACCCGGGTGACCTTGTTCTTGTTGTTCGTGGGGACGATGGTCCCGCCCCTTCCCCAGGCTTCGTCGATCAGGCCCAGAAGCGATTCCTGGTCCTTCTCCTTGAAGACGCCATGTAGGGGCTTGTCAGGGTTGGGCCTGGTATGGGCCATGACGTGCTCGATGTAGTGCTCCGTGTCGTTTCTCCTGATATAGACCAGGCCTGCCGGCGACTGGAGTACGTCATTGCCGAAGTTCGCGAAGTTGGCCGGGCAGGGGAATGGCGTCGCCGCCAGGGCCGTTCGCCTCAGGCTCCTGACACACACCGGGAAGTCCGGGCTCTTGCCGAACAGTTTCCTGAAGAAGCCGTCCGCCTTGGTGCCCCACTTGCCGAACTTGATGCCCGCGGCGCCCCAGCCCGCGAACGGCACCATGCCGGCGCAGGAAAGACCCGCGTCGACCAGTTCACCCTCGCCGGCGTACCAGGCGCAGTTGGCGCCGTCGGCGGCCTCGCCGAAGCCCGGGATCAGGCCGAGGACATCGAGGGTGAAGTGGCCGCCCTCGGAGAGGACCTTCCCCCAGTCGATCTCCTCAAGCTGGTTCAGGTAGTCCTCGAACGCTTCGTCCTCCGCCTTGAGGCCCCGTTCCTCGGCCTCGGCGGCCAGGTCCGCGAAGTGCGCCCTGATCTCCTCCTGGAGCTTCCGGAAGGCGATGTCCCCGGCCTCGTCGGCGGCCTTGCTGGCGGCGTCGGCGTCCTTGCCCGCGGCGATGGACGAGGCGTACGCGGCGTCGGCCGCCGCCCAGGCAGAACTCGCCGAGTGCTGTGCCTGGACCGCGGAGGACTCCGCGCGGGACGCCGACAGGTCGGCGCTCCGCGCGGCGCTCTTCGCGCTGGCCTCGGCGGCGCGCGCCGACCTGGCCGAGGCCGCCGCTTCGGCTGCGGACTTCTCGGCGGCGTCGGCATGGGAGTCGGCCTGCTGGGCGTACTCGCCCGCCTGGGTCGCGGACGCCGCGGCCTGCTTGGCGTACTCGGCCGCCTCGGCCGCCGCCTTACGGGCCTCCGCCGCCACCTTGGCGGCCAGCGCGGCGTCCTGCTGCGCCTTGGCGGCGATGGATGCCGCTCCGGAGATCAGGCCCAGGATCCGCGAGACGTGAGTGGTGGTGAGCTGATCCCTGCGGACGGCCCGGAACTGCTCGACCTCGATGAACCGGTGCAGCACCTGCGGCGGTCCGGCAAGTGCGACGTCTGCCGCCGCCTTGAGCTCAGGGCCGCCGATGCTCCTCAACTGGACGGCACGGACCCGCTCGTCGCTCGTACGGGCCGTGTAGTAGCCGGAGTGGATGAACGTCCGCATCCGGTCCGGCGAGCCGGAGTCCAGCGCCTCCTGGCCGGCCTTCCGCACCGCGGAACCGGCACCTTCCATGAGCTGGGTCGTCCTGACGCGGTAGTCGTTCTTGGCCGCGTCGTGCTGCCCGGTCGCGATGAAGGCGCTGATCTGCGCGGTGTCGCCGTTGAGCGCGGTCTCCGCGGCCGTGCGGACGGCCGCGTACTCCGAGTCCCAGGCCAGGTTGACGACGCGGGCGTACTCGTCCCGCTCGCCCGCCTCCTTCCAGCCGGCCCTGATGTACTCGATGACCAGCTCCTCCGAGCCCGCGAGAGCGGCCTCGGCCGTGGTGACGCTCCAGGGGCCGCGGGTCTTCGCGAAGTGCAGCGCGACCTTACGGGCCTGTACGGCGGCGACGGCGAGATCGGTGCCCGGGCTGCTCACCTCCGCAGCGAGGCGCAGCGCCTCCGCGTCGGCAGCCTTGGCCTCCTCCCCGTCCTTCTGTTCCTGCGCCTCGCGCTCGCCGTCAGCGATCTTGTAGGCCTTGGCCTGCTCGATCTCGGTGTACCTGCGGTCGGCCAGTTCCTCGGCCTCCACCTCACGGGCCAGGTCGAAGGTGGTCCTGGCCTGGACGACCGCGGCGGTCGCGGTGTCGGCTGCCGTCTTGGCCGCCGCCGCGTGCTTGGTCGACTCGGTCGCGGCCTTGGCCGCGTCACCGGCGTGCTCGGCGGCCTCGTCGGCGGCGGCAGCGGCGTTCTCGGCGTGGACGGCGGCCGAGTTGGCGGCGTCGCGGGCCTCGCGCGCCGCCTTGGCGGCCCTGGCGGCCAGCGCCACCGCCTTGTTCGCGGCTCGCGTGGCCTCGGCCGCGTGCCTGCGGGCCTCCGCGGCCGCGGCCCTGGCCCGCGCAGCCTGGGCGCTGGACACGTTGGCGTGACCGCTGGCCTCCTGCGCGGCGGCCGCGGCCAGGTCCGCGTTGGTGCCCGCGCCGGCGGCGGCCAGGGCGGCCTTGCCCGCCTCGTCGGCCGCGTCACCGGCGAAGTTGGCGGCCTCGGCTGCCTTCTTGGCGCCCGCGGCGGCGGCACGCGCACCCTCCGCGGCCTTGCGCGCCGCGGCGGCCTTTGTCGCGTCGGTCGCCGCGTCGGCGGCCGCGCTGCGGGCGCGGGACGCGGCCTGGGCTGCGCCCGCGGCGGCGGACGCGGCCTGCGCGGCGGCGTTCGCGGCGATCCGGGCCGAGGTGTTGGCGGCGTGGGACGCGCTGATCGCCTCCTGCGCGGCCTTGGCCGCACCCTCGGCGGCGTCGGCCGCGCGTCCGGCGGCATTGGACGCCCTGGTCGCGTCGTCCTTGGCGGCCTCGGTCTCGGCGGCTGCCTTCTGGGCGGCCTCCTTGGCGAGCCGGGTCGCGGCGATCGCGCGGGCCGACGCCTCCTTGGCGGCCTCGGTCTCCACCTGAGCCTGGCGGCCGGCCTCCTGCACGAGGGCGACGAGTTCCTCGATGGTGGCCTGTTCCTGGTCGCGGGCACGCGCGATGTGCTGACCCACCTCCAGGAACTCCGTCACGTCCTCGGGCGTGCCGTTGAGGGCGGCCTGGGCGGCCTCCTTGGTCGCCGGGCCGCCCGTGCTCAGGATCTGGACGACCTGGACCCGTTCGTCGTTCTCCCGGGCCGAGTACTGGCTGTCGACGATGAAGTTCTGGACGTCGTCGGCGGTGCCGTTCAGCGCCGCCCGGCCGACGTTCTTCACCTCGGGGCCGCCGGCGCTGATGATCTGGGTGGCACGGACCCGCTGGTCCTGCTCCAGCGGCGCCTGCCAGCCGGTCTTCAGGAAGGTGTCGAGGTCCGTCGGCGTACCGGCGAGGGCCAGCTGCGCGGCCTCGCGCACTCCACGGCCGCCTGCCGAGAAGATCTGCACCGTGGCCACTCGGTCGTCACTGAGCTCGGCCACCGCCTGCTCGTTGTCGAGGAACTCGCGTACGTCCGCGTCCGTCCCCAACAAGGCAGCCTCGGCGGCCGCCTTGACGCCTGGGCCACCGGCCTTCCACGCCAACAGGACCTTGCCGCGGTCCGTTGCAGGGATGTGCGAGTTGTTCAAATCCTCGCTGTATACGGGGTCTTCGAGGGCAAGAGCCGGTGCGGACCCGAGGATTCCGGCCACGAGGGAAATCAGGAGAGCCAGGCAGATTGCCCGCATTGCCCGCATTGATCGCTTCATTCTTTTTGCGGGCCTTATTCGGCTGGTTGCACCAGCAAGGGCCCTTAATTTTTGTCTCAAAGCAACAGCACCCATTTCTCGGTCTGGCACCAACCGGCCTGCCAGGTAACGGATTTCGGCCCGGCGAGCATACGCGGAAATCCGTCGGAACACTGGTGCACCTTCAATGAACGCTTGCTATCGTGACGTGCGCGATTTTCGACGGGGCGGCAGATTCGGTGGGGGCGATATGTTGAATCTCCCCTTCCGGATTCGTTCCGTATACCTCCTGGAAGGAACTTCTCTGTTGATATCCCACGCCCGTAAACTCCTGCTTTCCGGAATGACCGCGGCGGCGATCGTCGGAGCCTCCGCTTTCGCGGTCGCCAATACCGGCACCGGTACGGACGCGGACACCGAGAACGCGGCCGCCGACGTGCCGCCGTACGCCGTCGAGGACTTCGGCTACCCGGGCGCCGACAAGATCCTCGTCGAGCAGGGCATCACCCTGAAGCGCGGCGACGGCCGTATCACCCTCGCCGCCTGTGACGACGCCGCCGACCAGCTCAAGGTCCTCACCCGCGTCGGCGCCGGCGAGTTCTGCTTCAAGGTCACCTCCAGTACCGGCTACCTCGCCCTCGAACTCGCCGATGTCTTCGCGATCCAGACCGAATCCCACCCGGTCCGTGCGGAACTGACCGCAGAGGGCGTGAGCAAGATCGTCGACGTGCCCAAGAACGACTTCAAGGGCGTCGGTGAAGGCGTCAACGAGCCCCCCACCGTGCTCCTCGAACTACGCATCACCGGCTGACCGGCTGACCGGCTGACCGGCTGACCGGCAGCCCGGTCGGCCGACCGACCAGCCGACTGGCAGGCAGCACCTCTCACCTACCTGGCACGCGCGGGCGCCCCCACCCGGACTGAGCGTCCCCCCCCACCCAGGTCACACAGCAGAACCTGACGAAAAGAACGAGGAACGCCAACGTGTCCAACAGACGCACACGCGTGGCTCTCACGAGCACCGCACTCATCACCGCCCTCGCGGCGAGCACACTCGCCGCCGCCCCGGCGCAGGCCTTAGCCGGCCCCGCGGCCTCCGGCAGCACCTACTCCTTCACCGCGCGCCTGAACCTGGGAGACGGTCAGCGCGCGTGCTCCGGTGCGCTGGTGGCGCCGGGCTGGATCGCCACCGCCGCCAGTTGCTTCGCCGCCGACCCGGTGACGGAGTCTGTGCCGGCGGGCAGGCCCGCGCTGAAGACCGTTGCCACCATCGGGACCAGCGACCTGGCCACCAACGCCGGGCAGGTCCGCGAGGTCGTCGAGCTGGTGCCACGCGAGGGCCGCGACCTGGTCCTGGCCCGCCTGGCCACCCGCACCACGGGCATCACCCCGGTCAGGCTCGCCACGACGGCCCCCGTCGCCGGTGAGACCCTGACCGCCGCCGGGTGGGGCCGCACCAAGGACGAGTGGGTGCCCCTTCAGCTCCACACCGGTGACTTCACCGTCGGCGCCTCCGACACCACCACCCTGAACCTGGCACCGAAGACCGCTTCCGCCGCCGTCTGCAAGGGCGACGCGGGCGGCCCGGTCGTCCGCGACAACAACGGCACCCCGGAGCTGGTCGCCCTCAACAGCCGCTCCTGGAACGCTGGTTGCTTCGGCTCCGACGAGACCCGCACCGGCGCTGTCGCCACCCGCCTCGACAACACCGTCAGCGGCAGCCGGCTCACCGCGGGCACTGTCCTGCTGCCCGGCGACAGCCTCGTCTCCAACTCCGCCCGCCTCACCATGGGCGCCGACGGCAATCTCGCCGTTCACTCCAACGCGGGCACGATCGTGTGGTCCACCGGCACCGCCGGCAACGCAGGCGCCACCGCCCGCTTCGACGGCAGCGGCAACCTCGCCGTGGTCGGGACCGACGGCAGCACCGTGCTGTGGGAGTCCAGGACCGCCGCCCCGGGCGGCAGACTCGTCCTCCAGGACCGCGGCAACCTCGTCATCCACAACGCCCAGGGCGCGTCCCAGTGGGCCAGCGGCAGCGCCCTCCGCCACGACTACAACGGCGACGGCCGCAGCGACATGGCCAGCTGGTACGACTACGGCGACGGCCACGACTCGGTGTTCACCATCCCCGCCGAGCCCGACGGCGGACTGAAGACCCCCTTCACCGCCTGGACCAGTCCCGCCGGCAACTGGACGGCGGGGCAGATGAAGCGCACCACCGGCGACTACAACGGCGACGGCATCGGCGACCTGGCCGCCGTCTACGGCTACACCGACGGCCAGGTGAAGACGTTCACCTGGCTCGGCAAGGGTGACGGCACCTTCCAGACGCCCTTCTCCTCCTGGGCGGTGACGTCCGGTTGGACCTTCGCCCGCATGGACCTCTACAGCGGTGACTTCGACGGCGACGGCCGCGACGACCTCGCCGTCTGGTACGACTACGCCGACGGCCACGACTCCCTGTGGACGTTCACGGCGAACTCCAACGGCGGCTTCAACACCCCGTTCATGTCCTGGACGACCCCCGCGGGGAACTGGACCCAGACGAACGGCAAGCCGACGGTGGGCGACTTCGACGGCGATGGCCGTGACGACCTCGCCGTCTGGTACAGGTACGGCGACACTCGCGCGAAGCTGTGGACGTTCACGGCCACCGCCAACGGCGGCTTCAACGCCCCGATCGGCTCCTGGGAGAGCGACACCTGGGGCTCCGCGGACCGTACGTCGGTGTTCGCGGGCGACTTCGACGGCGACGGCCGCGACGACGTGGCCGCCTGGTACGACTACGCCGACGGTCACGATGCCATCCACGTCTTCTCCGCCGCGGCCGGCGGCATGTTCGGCAAGCCCGTCCAGGCCTGGTCCACCCCGGCCGGCAACATGACGCGTGCGAACCTGAAGTTCGTCACCGGCGACTACAACGGCGACGGCAACGACGACTTCGGCGCGATGTACGGCTACAGCGACGGCCGAGTGAAAATGTTCACCTGGACCGCCCAGGGCAACGGCGGTCTCAACGCACCCGTCGGCAGCTGGGAAGCCGCCGCAGGCAACTGGACCTTCGGCCGCGGCCACATGATCGAGCGCTACAACACCGCCACATGACATCTGCCAGACCTGGACAACCGTGGTTCCGCCCGCATCACCGGCCGGGGGAACCACGGTTGTCCGTGCCTGCGCCGATGCGGTCGGCGCCTCAAGCGGTCCGGTCCGAATTCAGCTCTGGTCCCAGCTGTCCGGGTTCAGCCGGTCGTCCCGTAGCCCCCTACACCGCCACCCGCCCGTGGCACCCCTCATAAGCCGCCCCCGACCCGCACCAGCAAACAGCCCCCCGCTGCGGAGGCCACCCCACAGCCCTGCCCCGGGCCGCCAAGGTCGTCGCATACTGCGGCAGCAACGCGCCCTCCCCCGGTGAAGCCCCCTCCGACGCCGCGAACGCCTCGTAAGAAGGCACCGTCCCCGTGACGATCCCCAGGTTCGCCGTGCCGGAAGCCGCCAGTTCCCGGAGCGACGCCTCTATCGTCGCGAGGTGCTCCTCGTGCGAGGGGTATTCGTCCGCCAGGTCCGGATACGCGGCCACCAGCTCCGCCAGTTCGGCCGCCGGCCAGTGCAGCACCGCCACCGGGAACGGGCGGGACAGCGCCTCCCTGAACGTGCCCAGCTCCGCCCGCAGCCGCGAGATCTCCGCCTCCAGCTCCGCCGGGTTGTCCGAGCCCAGGGACCAGACCCTCTTGGGGTCGTGGAGCTCGTCCAGCGACACCGGCGACGAGTGCAGCGTGTCCGCCAGCATGTCCCATTCGTCGTGGGCCACGCCCAGCATCCGGCGTACGCGGTGGCGGCCGTAGAGAAGGGGGTGGGTCGAGTACGGGGGTTCCTGCGCGTCCGGGATCAGCAGGCGGGCCGCTTCCGTGAACGTCTCCTGGGCCGCCTCCAGCTCGTCGTGCGATTCCAGGGACTCCGCGACGATCACCCAGGGGGCCGGGTCGCGGGGGGCCTCGGCGCGGACGCCGTCGATGATCGCCCGGGCCTCCGCCTCGTGGCCGTACTCCCACAGGTTCGACGCCTTGAGGGCGCGTACGAGGTGGGGGTTCTCCAGGGAACCGGGGGATTGGATCAGGCTGTCGTACAGGGCTGTCGCGGCGGGGCGGTCGCCGGCCAGTTCCAAGTGGGCCGCGGCCTGCACGAGCAGGTGTTCGGCGTCCTCGGGGTAGAGGCCGGCCGTCCGTTCCAGGCGGGCCGCTTCGGCGATGTGGTCGACGTTTTCCGCAGGCGTGTCGGGGCGCATGGGATCACCGTACTGCCGACGACCGACAAAGAAGAGAGGCAGCCAGGAGAGCGCTCACCGGGGAGGGGAGGCACCCGGCCAGGCGCCTCCCCTCCCCGGTGACTCCTGGGCGGGTCCTCGGGAACGCTTCGGCGACTCCTCGGCAACTCAGATGGTCACCCCGTCCACCTGCAACGTCTGCACCGCCCCCGCCGCGAACGGCACCGCCACCGTCTTCCCGCTCAGGAACCTGTCCGAGCGCGCCGTGTAGAGGTCGCCGCCGCCACCCGTCACCGTGTTCCAGCGCGGGACCAGGCCGCCCGAGCCGCCCGTCACCGTCGTGAAGCTGCCGAGGTCGAAGGTCAGGGTCTGGGCCGACGTGGACGTGTTCAGGGCCACGATCACCAGGCGCTTCGCGCTCGCGTCGTACGCCGCCACCGCGTAGCTGACACCCGTGTCGAGGATCGTCATGCCGGGGCGGATGTGCCGGCTGAACTGGGCCATCACGTAGTGCTTCGTCTGGACCGTCGTCGGCTGGAGCGTACTCGGGTTGTACGCGACCATCGCCCAGCCCACGGTCGGATCCATGACCTGCCAGTAGGCCCATGCCGTGGGGTGCAGCCAGCGGAAGTCGTAGAGGAGGTTCGACGCCAGGGTCCGGCCGGTCCCGTCGCTGTCGCCCGTCTCCGAGTTCCAGAGCTTCTTGCCGGACGTCGTCACCACGTCAGTGTAGAGGAGGTCGCGGCGGCCTCCCGAACCCTGGTAGCCGTGCACGTTCACCTGGCTCACCAGGGCCTTCGTCGACGATCCGAAGGCCGCCCAGGTGGAGCGGGCCACGTCGTAGTTCGTCTCGTCCGAGGCCGCGATCCTGATTCCCGTCAGGCCCCGCTTGTCCAGCTCGCTTCTCATGTACGGGAGAACGGCGGCCTGGACCGACGCGTCCATGTGGCAGCCCTCCTGCGTGCCGGTGGCCGTCCACCAGCTCGCCGCGGGCTCGTTGAACGGGTCCACCGTCGCGAAGTTCACGCCCCAGTTGTTCTTCGCGTACAGGGCCACGGCGGCCAGGTGCGAGGCGTGCTGGCGGTAGTTCCACGTCTGGAGGTTGTTGCCGCCGCCCGAGGCGCCCGACGGGTTGTGGTTCAAACACATCCACCACATCGGCGAGTTGGCGAACAGTTCGGTGGTCGCCCCGCGCGCCACCGCCTTCGTCAGCGCCGCCCGCTGCGTCGCGTCCGCGCTCCAGTCCCAGGCCGAGGACGTGGGGTCCTCGTTGTTCCAGTCCTGCCAGTAGCCCTCGATCTGCTTGTACGCCGGGATGTTCGCCGACGCCACCATGCTCTCGCCGTTCACGCTGTTCCAGCTGCACGCGCCGAGGTTGTAACGGGCGATGTTCATGCCCAGGCCGGGCAGCGACGTCCCGTTGTACGTCACCGACTTGGTGGTGAAGAAGAGGTCCGCGAAATCGTCCCGGGCGCCGAACACGTTCGCCCACCAGGCGAGCGAGGTGCCCCAGCCTTCCCACGTCCCGTACGTCGTCGCGGGGTTGACGGTGATGGTCGCGTCGGCCCGTGCGGTGCCCGTCGCCAGGGCGCTGCCGAGGACAGTGCCTCCTGCCGCGGCCAGCAGAGATCTGCGTCGGATCATGGCTTCTCCGTCCGGATTCTGACCTGCCCCGTTCATGCCAAAAGGAAGCATCGGGTGTGATAGATGGGGTTGTCGAGAGTTGTGACAGCCCTTTCTCGAACCACTGGACAAAGGGGGCTCACAGGGAGCGGACGGACACGGCAACGGCAGGCCGGGCCAGGGTCAGGGCCAGGGTCGGGGGCGGGGGCGCGGCCAGGGTCGCGGCCAGGGTCAGGGTCAGGGTCAGGGGCGGGGACGGGGTCGGGGTCAGGGGCGGGGACGGGGTCGGGGTCAGGGTCAGGGACGGGGACGGGGTCGGGGTCAGGGGCGGGGTCGGGGTCGGGGTCAGGGGCGGGGACGGGGTCGGGGTCGGGGTCAGGGTCAGGGGCGGGGACGGGGTCAGGGTCAGGGACGGGGCCGGGGCCAGGGTCGGGGGCGGGGGCGCGGCCAGGGTCGCGGCCAGGGGCAGGGTCAGGGGCGGGGTCAGGGGCAGCGACAGGGCGAGCGTCAGGGGTGGGAGTAGGCCTGGTGACTTCGCGAGGTCTGCCCTATGGTGCGGGCCGACCCACGTGAGGGCGCGAGGGAGGCGTACGCATGCGGGCTCGGGTACCTGTGGTGCGGCACCGCACACTCCGTCGACGTGCCCTCCGCCGCCGCGCACTGTGGACCTGCGGCGAGCTGCTCGTCACCCTCGGTACCATCCTCGCGCTCCTCGTCGTCCACCAGTTGTGGTGGACCAACCGGCAGGCAGCGCAGGGCGCCCAGCGGGAGGTGCGGGCTCTGGAGGAGGGGTGGGGGAACCCCGCGAATCCGGTGAGTCCCGTGAGCCCGGGTGACGGCTCCGGTCCCGGCAACTCCGTTCCTCCGCAGGGCTCTTCCGGCTCCTCCGGCTCCTCCGAGCTGTCCGGCAATGCCCGCCTGGCAGACTCCCTTTCCTCCGAACCCAGTTACTTCCAGGCATACGCCATCCTCAGCATCCCCCGGCTCGGTCTCCGTGTCCCCGTCGCCGAGGGCGTCAGCAAGTCGGGCGTCCTCAACAAGGGGTACGTCGGCCACTACCCCGCCACCCAACAGCCGGGCCAGGCCGGTAACTTCGCCCTCGCCGGGCACCGCAACACCCACGGCGAGCCCTTCCGGTACATCAACCGGCTGCGACGCGGGGACGCCGTCCGGGTCGAGACGGCGGACGCCGTGTACTCGTACACCGTCGACCGGACGCTTCCCCAGACCTCCGCCCGTGACGACGGCGTGATCAGGGCCGTACCCCGCTCCCTCGTCAGGCCGGCCCACGGCTACCGCACCCCCGGCTACTACCTCACCCTCACCACCTGCACCCCGGAGTACACGTCCCGCTACCGCCTGATCGTCTGGGCCAAGCTCACGTCGATGCGGCCCCGCTGAGCCCGGTCCGGGGCATCCTGTATAACGAACAGCAGAGCAGACAGTCGTACGGAAGGGGGTGTGGGCATGATCCGGAGCCGGAGTCCGGTCCGGGTGAACCCGCGTACCGCCGCCGCGCTCTTCCTGCTCCTCATCGAGGTCGCGCTGCTCGACACCGGCAGCCTCTCCGCCGCCGTCGCCCTCGCGGCGACCGCCGCGGCCGGATCCGCGTTCGCCGCCTGCTCGCTCATCGCCTCCCGCCTCGCGCCCGCCGTGCCGCCCACCCGGGTCCGTACGGCCATCCGCGACCGGGCCCGCCGTACGGCGTTCCTGCCGCAACGCGACCCCGACGCCCGGGGCCGCACCCGCCCCCGCGCCCCCGGACACGCCCTCCCGACGGTCACCGCGTAGGGCGCGCCACCCCCCCTCTGCACACGGGGTAACCGTGCCCCCGCGCGGGCCGTCATGCCGATGATCTCTCTTCATCCCCGGCACGACGAGACCCCTCGGAGGGCTCACCCATGTCCGACTTCCTGTCCGCTTTCGCCGGCCTCGTCGAGCATCTCGCCGACCTGCTCCAGCCCCTCTTCCACGCCTCCTCGGCCGCCGCCGCGATCATCCTGTTCACCGCGTTCGTACGGCTCCTCGTGCACCCCCTGTCCCGTGCGGCGGCGCGGGGACAGCGGGCGCGCGCGGCGCTGCAGCCGAGGGTCGCCGAGCTGCGGAAGCGGCACGCGAAGGACCCCGGGAAGCTCCAGCAGGCCGTCATGGCACTGCACGCCGAGGAGAAGGTCTCGCCGCTGTCGGGGTGCTTCCCGAGCCTGTTCCAGCTGCCCGCCTTCTTCCTGCTCTACCACCTCTTCTCCAACCCGGAGATCGGCGGCGAGGCCAACGGACTCCTCACCCACCAGCTCTTCGCCGCGCCCCTCGGTGAGCGGTGGGCCGACGCGCTCGGCGGTGACGGGATCTTCGGGGCCGCCGGTGTCGTCTACCTCGGACTGTTCGCCCTCGCCGCCGCCGTCGCCACCTTCAACTACCGGCGAATGAAGCGGGTCATGGCGCTGAATCCGATGTCGGTGGGCGGCGGCGACGGCGGCGGTGAGGCGGTGCCAGGGCTCGCCTCCGCGGCCAGGTTCATGCCGTTCATGTCCTTCTTCACGCTCTTCTCCGTGGCCGTGATGCCACTGGCCGCCGCGCTGTACATGGTGACCAGCACGACGTGGAGTGCGGTCGAGCGGGCGGCGCTGTACCGCTGGCAGCTCTCGCCTCAGGCCAGTGCGCAGACCGGTACGCAGGCCGGTAGCCAGTCCAGTACGTGAACCGGGTATTGCGGACTGGACGGCAAGCTCGGAGGATCGCTCAGTCATCCGATGAATGGTGACCGAGGGCGTGACCGAGGGAGAGAGCCACCATGAAGCTGCTGCGAGTCGGTACGGCGGGATCGGAGCGGCCCGCGCTGCTCGACGCCGAGGGAACCCTGCGCGACCTGTCGGGGGTCGTCCCGGACATCGACGGACCGCTGCTCGCCGACGACGCGGCGCTCGGCCGGATCCGGGCCGCCGCCGACGCCGGTGAGCTGGCCGCGCTGGACGCGACCGGGCTGCGGATCGGGCCGCCGGTGGCCGGCGTCGGCAAGATCGTGTGTATCGGGCTCAACTACCACGACCACGCCCGCGAGACCGGCGCCGAGCCGCCCGCCGAACCGGTGATCTTCTTCAAGGCGGCGGACACGGTCGTCGGGCCGCACGACACGGTGCTCGTGCCGCGCGAGTCGACGAAGACCGACTGGGAGGTGGAACTCGCGGTCGTCATCGGACGTACGGCCCGCTACCTCGGCTCGCACGAGGAGGCGCTCGCCCATGTCGCCGGGTACGCGGTCGCGCACGACGTGTCCGAGCGCGAGTTCCAGCTGGAGCGGGGCGGGACGTGGGACAAGGGGAAGAACTGCGAGACGTTCAACCCGCTCGGACCCTGGCTGGTGACCGCGGACGAGGTGCCGGACCCGCAGGGGCTCGGGCTGAGGTTGTGGGTGAACGGTGAGCTGAAGCAGGACGGTACGACCGCGGAGCAGATCTTCGGGGTCGCGGAAGTCGTGCGGTACGTCAGCCAGTTCATGACCCTGTACCCGGGTGACGTCATCAACACGGGTACGCCGGCGGGGGTGGCGTTGGGTGCGCCCGAGCCCAAGCCGTTTCTCCGGGCGGGGGATGTCGTCGAGCTGGAGATCGACGGGCTCGGGCGTCAGCGGCAGGAGTTCAAGGACGCGTAAGCGCTCCGCCGGGTGCGGGGTTTTCGGCTGCGGGCCGGTGGGGGCTTGTCGCGCAGTTCCCCGCGCCCCCCAGGGCGCCCCTTCGGGGCGCCTCCTGGGCCACCGAGGAGATCAGCTCTCTCAGTCCGGCCACGTACAGCCGCATGTTCTTCGACGCCACGTCCGTGTCCGGGTAGCGCGCCGCGAACTGGAGGCCCTCGTGGAGGCGGGTGATCCACGCGCACACCTGGTCGCCGTACGACACCCTGATCAGGCCGTACGCCTTCAGGCCGTCCCACCGCTCCGAACCCGCGATGTCCCGTGTGTCGACGAACGACACGATCGAGTACAGGTCCGGTGAGGTGGGCCGGAAGTCGGAGCCCAGCAGCTTCAGCACCCGGGCGATGGGCATCCTCGACAGGGGCCGCTTCGCCCGCAGCGCGGTGCGGACCAGGTCCAGCGCGCCGTCGAAGTCCGACACCTGGCCCACCGGGATCTCCAGCGGCGCGCCGCCCACGTACCAGCCCACCGAGTCCGACCACTCGGACCTGGCCCGCGTGTGGAACGGCACGACGGTGCGGTAGACCTGCTGTCCGCCGATGTCGCGCACGATGAGAGCGGTCGCCGCGAGAACGCCGACCATGCTGCCGCCGTAGGGACGGCAGTACGCCTCGAACGCCGCCGCGTCCGCGTCGTCCGTGAGCCACTCACGCATCAACTTCTGTGTGGGCAGCGGCCCTTCGGGGTCGAGGCCGAGGTCGACGGGGAAGTTCGGCAGCTTTCCG
Organism: Streptomyces sp. ADMS; assembly: GCF_033441795.1. Lineage (NCBI taxonomy): Bacteria > Bacillati > Actinomycetota > Actinomycetes > Kitasatosporales > Streptomycetaceae > Streptomyces > Streptomyces sp. ADMS. Next base: position 46,366 of record NZ_JAVFVX010000051.1, read on the forward strand.
TCGCACCGGGCGATGAACTTCCGCCAGTCGGCGACGATCGCGTGCGTCTCGTCGATCCCGTCGGCGTGCGTACGCTCGCTCGCGCAGAAGTCGACGTAACTGGCGACCGGTGCCGTGTCCACCTTCGTGCCGTCGAGGCCGGCGGTGTAGAGCTGGTGGATCTCGTGGGCGATGCGGAAGATCGAGTACGAGTCGACGTTGGTGTGGTCGAACGCCATGTACACGCTTGTGCTGTCGTCCCTGACGACCGCGCTGTAGATGAAGTTCGGCCAGCTCAGCGCGTCCGCCGCGATGTCGAACCGATCCTGCAGATAGCGGGGGAGCGCCGCCCCGTCCCGGAAGTCACCGACGTCCTCGCGGTGCAGGACGACGGCGTCGGGGGCGAGGGTGAAGCGCCGCAGCTCGTCGTTGAGGGAGCCGGGAGAGGTGGGAGTGCCGGGGGCGCCGGGCGGGCCGTCCGCCCAGCGGAAACCGCTGCGCAGCGTCTCGTGCCGCAGCGTCCACGCTCGCAACGCGCCTTCCAGGACGTCGAGATCGACCCGCCCCGGGATGTCGAAGGCCGTGCCGAGCCAGGTCGGTACGAACAGGCCGTCCTCGCGCACCGATCGCGCCGTTCGGACGTGTGCCTCCTGTACGTACGCGGGTGGGCGGGCATCCTCCGGCAGGCCGGCCACGCCTTCGACGGCCGTCGGATGCAGGGTCCAGGTCACGAGCCTTCCGGGCCGGATCTCGCAACGGTGGATATCGGTCAATCGCACGGGACTTCTCCGTTCGCCTGCGTGTCACCGGGCTCCTGGAACCCGCCCGATGACACGTGCAGACCAACGACCGGATACATCCGGAGGAAACGCCACCGCTTCCAGAGCTCTCCCGGCTACTTCAGCAGAGTGGCCAGGCGGCGCCAGCCGTCGCGGGGGAGGGCGCCCCTGGACCCGTCCTCGACGACCTGGAGGGTGACATGGTCCGCGCCCGCGGTGTGGAAGGCGTCGACGCGTTCGCGGATCCGGTCGTCGCTGCCCCAGGCGAACACCGCGTCGACCAGACGGTCGCTGCCGCCGTCCGTGAGGTCGTCCTCGGTGAAACCGATGCGCAGGAAGTTGTTGGTGTAGTTCGGGAGCGTCAGATACATGGCGAGGGTGCCGCGCGCGGTCGCGCGGGCCCGGTGCGCATCCGTGTCCAGCACGACCTTCAACTCCGGTGCCAGCAGCGGGGTTTCGCCCAGCGCCGCGCGGGCCTGGGCGGTGTGCTCGGGTGTCACGAGGTACGGGTGCGAGCCGGCGGCGCGGTCCCGTGACAGCTCCAGCATCTTCGGGCCGAGCGCGGCCAGCACCCGGCGTTCGGCGGGCTGTCCGGCCGCGTCCAGGGCGTCGAGGTACTCGACCATGGAGGCGTACGGGCGACGGTACCGTTCCGCCTGCCCCGCGTGGCTCACCCCGAGGCCGAGCAGGAAGCGGCCGGGGTGGGACGCCTCCAACTCCGCGAACCGGGAGGCCGTTTCGGTGGCCTCGTACTGCCAGATGCTCTGGATGCCGGTCGCCACGACGAGCCGGGAGGTCGCCTCGACGAGCGGAACGGCGTGCCGTGCGCCCGAGTTGCCGCCGAGCCAGACGGCGCCGAAGCCCAGTTCCTCCAGTTCGGCGGCGGCCTCGGCGCGCTCGGTGAGCCCCTCGGGATCCTCCGCGCGCAGCCCGGAACTCCAGACGCCGTACCGTCCGACGGTTTCCTTCAGCGAGCCGACCTGTGAGGCGCTGACCTGGTTCATCGGTTCTGTTTCCCTCCGAGTCCGGATGCCGTGCTGTGGCTTCCTGAAACGGAGGGTCCCTCGGGATAATTCCCGGCCCGGGGCGTGCGGCCCGCGAATCCCCGGACTCCCCCTACACCTTGAGGTACGTCTCCAGCGCCTCCACCACCATCCGGTGGTCCTGGAGTTGGGGCAGCCCCGACACCGTCACCGACCCGATCACGCCGACGCCCTCGACCGTGATCGGGAACGAGCCGCCGTGGGCCGCGTAGGTGTCGGGGTCGAGGCGCGAGTCCGCCTCGAACGTTGTGCCCTTGGCGCGGAACCGGGCGCCCACCAGGTAGGAGGAGGCGCCGTAACGCTCCACCACCCGGCGCTTGCGGTCGATCCAGGCGTCGTTGTCGGGGGTCGAGCCGGGCAGGGCGGCGTGGAAGAGCTGCTGGCCGGCCCGGTGGATGTCGATCGCCACCGGTGCCTGCCGTTCCCGCGCCAGCTCCACCAGCAGCGAACCCAGGGCCCACGCGTCCTCATGACCGAACTGCGGGAACACCAGGTGCCGTTGCTGTGCTTCGAGTTCCTCGACGCTCGGGGTGAGCTCGGGCGCGATGCGCGGTCCGAGCGAGGGCTGCGGGGCCTTGTGGCCGCCGGTCTTCTGACTGGTCATCGCAGTGTCACCGTCACTTTCTCGTTCGCGGAACGCCGGGCGGCTTCCAGTACGTCGAGCGCGGCTGCCGCCTCCAGGGCGGTCACCGGGTTGGGGGCGCCGTCGCGCAGAGCCGCGGCGATCGCCGAGTAGTACTCCTCGTACGCCCCCGGCAGCGTCGGCTCCGGCCGGCCGCCGCCGGTCAGCGGGGACTCTCCGGACCCGACCCGCCCCCACATGCTCTCGGGTTCCAGTCCCCAGTCGGCGTCGCCCGGTCGCCCGCCCTCCTTCAGGGCGGCCTCCTGCGGATCGAGGCCGTACTTCACGTACCCGGCCCGCGAGCCCAGCACCCGGAAACGCGGCCCGAGTTGGGCGGTGGTCGCGGAGACGTACAAGTGGGTGCGGACGCCGCTCGTGTGGGTGAGCGCGACGAACGTGTCGTCGTCGGCCTCGGCGCCCTCACGGCGGATGTCCGTCTCGGCGTACACGGAGGCGGCGGGACCGAAGAGGACCAGTGCCTGGTCGACGACGTGACTGCCGAGGTCGTACAGCAGTCCTCCGATCTCCGCCGGGTCGCCGGACTCGCGCCAGCCGCCCTTGGTCCGCGGACGCCACCGCTCGAACCGCGACTCGAACCGCCACACGTCACCCAGCCCGCCCTCGGCGAGCAGCTTGCGCAGGGTCAGGAAGTCGTGGTCCCAGCGGCGGTTCTGGAAGACGGAGAGGAGCAGTCCCTGCTGGTCGGCGAGGGCGGCGAGCTCACGCGCCCCGGCCGCCGTGCCCGCGACCGGCTTGTCGACCACGACCGGCAGGCCGGCCTTGAGGGCGGCGGTCGCCAGCGGGACGTGCGTCCTGTTCGGGGACGCGATGACGACCAGGTCCAGCTCGTCGGCGCGGGCGAACAGGTCGTCGGGCGTGGCGGCGATCCGTACGTCCGCGAACCCGGCGCGGGCCTGTGCCTGCCGCTCGGGGTTCCCCGTGACGACCGTGTCGAGGACGAGGCCCTCGGTGGCGGCGATCAGCGGGGCGTGGAAGACGGAGCCCGCGAGGCCGTAGCCGACGAGACCGATGCGCAGGGGAGTGCCAGTTGTGCCGGGTGTGCCAGTCGTACCAGTCATGTCGTCCACTCTCGCACCTCGGCGGATCGCTCGGCATCGGCCGGGTACCGCCACCGCGGCGGCGAAAACCCCGGGGGACCGGCCGCCCCGCCCTGCCATCCTTCAGCCCATGAGCGCACGCGATCGACGCAGGAAACCTCCCCGCCACCGGGCCTGGCCGCTGACCACCACCGACATCAACAAGTCCCTCGGTGAACTCGCTTCCCACATAAAGGACTTGAACTTCCTCACCGGTCCCGGCAGCGGGACGGCCGTCCTGTCGGCCGGCTGGCTCGCCCCGGAGTCCCGCAACCACGGCCGTGGTATCCACCCGGACAGCGTCGGCATCTCCCTGGACGTCCACCCGGTCGACGCGGCCGAGCGTGCCGCCACCCGCGCGATCCTGAGGGAAACCGCCCTTCCGCAGTCGCGTGCCTGAGGTCCCCCGGGCCCTCGCCGCCGACGAGACCTGACGTCAGACCTCCCACCTCCGCTGCTGGCGTCTCACCGACGGCCGCCTCACCGGCGCCGACGAGACATGACCTGAGGAGCCTCGCAGGCCGCCGGGCCGCCTCCGCCGATCGGGCGCATACGGCGAGCCCGTTCGGGGCGTAGCCGCGCGCTCCGCCGGAGCGGCGCCGTCCACCGCCCCCACCCCTCCGGCACGGTGATGTGTTTATGCGACTCCCTCTCGGTCCAGCCACCGCAGCCGCCCTCCTCGCCGTCGCGGGAGCCCCGCCCACCCCGGCGCACGCCGACGCGAAGCCCCTCACCTGCGAAGCCTCCGAGGGCCGGGCCGCCTTCCCCCTCACCACCCGCATCCACGGCGGGCCGGCCGCCTACGAAGCCGGCGGCGAACACCAGACCTGGCGCCTCGACCTCACCAACAACACCGCCCGCACCTGCACGGACATCCACCCCGTCCTCGTACTCGTCGACGAGAGCCGTGCCCTGACGCCGGCCCAGCCGCACCTGGAGTTCTACGACGGCGACCGCCCCCGCCCCTACCCCGTACGGTTCGAGGCCACCGACGCCGACGAGAACATCGGGGTCTTCGACGGCGACGGGTTTCCCGGGTTCACCGTCGGGCCCGGGCAGACCGTCTCCGTGCGGGTGCGGCTCGCGATCGGCGCCGGCGCGGTGGCCAACGACGTCGTCGCCAACGCCGCCGTCATCCAGCGGCACGCCGACGACGGCGACTGGGTCGGCCAGTCCAACGACTACCGCTTCCGCGTCGTCGCCCCCGCCCCCGTGTCGGCCGCACCCGGCGTACGGGAGTCGCCGTCGTCCGCCAGAGAGCTCGCCGGCACCGGCCGCCGCGGCGCCGCCCTCCGCCTCGCCGCCGGCATCGCGTTCGCACTCCTGCTGACCGGCGGCGGGGTCCTGCTGCTCGCCCGGGTCCGAGGCGTGGGACGGACGTAAAGCGGCCATTCCCTCAAGATCCGGGCTGTGACTAGTCTGGGCGCACGCGGCATCTCGTACGCGTGTACGGCAGGGCAAGGCAGTGCAGGAGCAGGAGACCGGACATGGCAGACCGCAAGCCCATCGACTCGTGGCTCACCGACATGGACGGTGTGCTCATCCACGAGGGCGTGCCGATCCCCGGCGCCGACGCCTTCATCAAGAAGCTGCGCGAGTCCGGCAAGCCCTTCCTGGTGCTCACCAACAACTCGATCTACACCCCGCGCGACCTGCACGCCCGGCTGCGCCGCATGGGCCTGGACGTGCCCGTCGACAACATCTGGACCTCGGCGCTCGCCACCGCGAAGTTCCTCGACGACCAGCGCCCCGGCGGCACCGCCTATGTCATCGGCGAGGCCGGCCTGACCACCGCCCTGCACGACATCGGGTACATCCTCACCGACCACGAGCCCGACTACGTGGTCCTCGGCGAGACGCGCACCTACTCCTTCGAGGCCATGACCAAGGCCGTACGCCTGATCGAGGGCGGCGCCCGTTTCATCGCCACCAACCCGGACGAGACCGGCCCCTCCGCCGAGGGCCCGCTGCCCGCGACCGGCGCGGTGGCCGCGCTGATCACCAAGGCGACCGGCAGGAAGCCGTACTTCGCGGGCAAGCCGAACCCCCTGATGATGCGCACCGGGCTGAACACGATCGGCGCCCACTCCGAGACCAGCGCGATGATCGGCGACCGCATGGACACCGACGTCCTCGCCGGCATCGAGGCCGGGATGCAGACCTTCCTGGTGCTCACCGGCCTGACCGGGCCCGACCAGGTCGAGAACTTCCCGTACCGCCCGTCCAAGATCGTCAACTCCATCGCGGACCTCGTCGACCGCGTCTGAGCCCTTCGGCACATACGCGCTCAAACCCTCCTTGACCCGTACGGAGCAGTCGTACCCGCTCCGGAGATGCGGACCGGCGTCCGGAGGAGGAGTCTCCAGATGTCTGGAGGTTCACGATGGGTTCTCTACGGATCACTCTCTGTGCCGGCGCCGTGGTAGCCGCCGCGCTCGCCGCCGTACCCGTGGCGTACGCCGCCGACGGGGGCGTCACGGTGACCCCGGCCTCCCCGGCGCCCGGCAGCGACCTACGGCTGGTCGTGCGCGGCTGCACGGGGAAGACGGGGACCGCGAAGTCGGAGGCTTTCGTCGCCGATGTGCTGCTCGCGGCACAGGGGCAGGACGGGGCGCTCGTCGGCGGGTCCCGCGTCCGCTCCTCGCTCACGCCGGGCACGTACGACGTCACGGTCGGCTGCGACGGGCAGGACGGCAAGGTCAAGGGCACGATCGCCGTGGTCGCGGAGGAGGCGCGGAAACCGCCCCCCGCCGAACCCTCCGGTGCCGCCGCCTCGCCCGTCGCCCCCGTCCCCGCCGGTGGCGGCGGCGCGGCGGCGGAACTGGCGGCCGCCGAGCGGCTCGCCGCCGACGCGAAGAGCACCGGCCCCGGCACCGGGCAGACGGTGGTCGGTCTCGTCCTCGCGGGCGTGGCCGCGGTCGTCGTGGTGGTGCGCGGGTTCCGCCGCGGCCGTGGGACGGACTGAACGCCATGTCCGACGACGACCGAGAACGGTCCTCCGGCACCGGGCGCCTGACCATGGGCGTGGCCTGGGCGCTGCTGCTCCTCGGGCTGTGGCTGTGGGGCCGCGGGGTGACCGACGTACGCCACGGCGTATCCGCGCCGACCACCGGCGACGTCGCCGCTGTCGGCCGCCCCCCGGATCCCGAACTCCCGGCCCCGCACGAGCCGTTGAACGGCGCCCTGCCGCGGCGCGTCGACATACCCGAACTGGGCGTACAGGCCCCGGTGGTGGCCCGTGGCCTCGACCGGCGTGGCGCGATCGATCCACCGCCCTTCGACCAGGCGGGCGTCGTGGGCTGGTACGCGCCCGGTACCCGGCCCGGCGCCGCCGGCACCGCCCTCCTCGTCGGACACGTCGACACCGAGAGCCGGCCGGCCGTCTTCTACAAGGTCAGCACCCTGCGGCCGGGCGCGACGATCCGGGTCGCCCGGGCCGACGGCAAGGTCGCCGAGTTCACCGTCGACGACGTCCGGGTCCTGCCCCGCGAGCGCTTCGACGCCCAACAGGCGTACGGCACACGGCAGTCGGGGCGCGCGGAACTCCGGCTCATCACCTGCGGCGGTACGTTCGACAGGGCGACCAGCACCTACGCGGCGAACGTGATCGTGTCGGCGTACCTGACGGGTACCGCTGCCTGACCTCTCCGACGCGTCCCCCGCGTCCCCACCCTGCCCGGTCGACGACCCGCTCCTCCCGGGGCCGTCGACCGGGCAGGCCCTCGACCGCGGGCGCACGGGCTGCGGGAGTGGCCCGGCGACCTGCGCGGGAGGCTCGATGCCCGCCCCTGATTGCGAACGGTGAAGCAGTGGCCTGGGGCTGGGGCCGTCGCAACGACTGTAGAGGGCGAGCGCGCTCAGGCCCAGAGGTGATTGACGCCAAGTCCCGGCCTGGTGGCTCTGCGTTATCCGCCCAGGTGACGGACAGTCCTGCGACACCTTCCCCTGCTGGTGTTCCAGTCCCCGGCAGTCACAATTCCACCCTGACCGAACAGGCTGTAACAGGTATCCGACAAGGCACTGGCGGCCTCGTGGCCGTCCGGCCGCGTATGTCAGGATTGAGGCTTACGCCACTGCATCCAGGGGGGACCAGGACAGTGCACCCGAGGGGGAGTTCGATGTTCGGCAGTAAGGGGGCGGCCTGGGGGCGGCCGTCCGTGACGGTGCTGGGGGCGGCACTGCTGCTCACCGGTTGTTCCTCGTCCTCCGGCAAGGGGGACGGCGACGACCCGGCGAAGGAACCGGAAGCACTGATCACCCAGCAGCCCAAGGGGACCAACCCGTTCTGGGTGAACCCCGACGGCAACGCGGCGGAACAGGTCGCCGCGTACGTCAAGAACGAGAGGACCACGGACGCCGAGCAGATCCGGAAGATCGCCGAGCAGCCGACCAGCGAGTGGATCAGCCCGGAGAACCCGGAGGCGGAGGCCCGCGGCTTCACGGAGGCCGCGCAGAAGGCGGACCGCTCCGCAGTCCTCGTCCTCTACAACATCCCGCACCGCGACTGCGGCCAGTACTCCAGCGGAGGCGCCGCCGACGGCGACAGCTACCGCGCGTGGATCGACGGCATCGCCAAGGGCATCGGCGACCGCGCGGCCACGGTGATCCTGGAACCGGACGCGGTACTCCACCTCGTGGACGGCTGCACCCAGGACGAGTTCCACGAGGAGCGGTACGACCTGCTGGGCGGTGCGATCGACACGCTGTCGGGGCTCAAGAACACGAAGGTGTACCTGGACGCGGGGAACGCGGGCTGGAACCAGCCCGACCAGATCTTCGAGCCGCTCAAGTGGGCGGGCATCGAGAGGGCGGACGGGTTCTCCGTCAACGTGTCCAACTTCTACTCGACGGCTGATTCCATTGCCTACGGCAAGGAGCTGTCGGCGAAGGTGGGGGGAAAGCACTTCGTGGTGGACACGTCCCGCAACGGGAACGGTCCCTATACCGGGGGCGAGCCGGACGAGAACTGGTGCAACCCTCCCGGGAGGGCGCTGGGAGAGTCCCCGACCGTGAAGACGGCGGATCCTCTTGTCGACGCGTATCTGTGGGTGAAGCGGCCCGGAGAGTCCGACGGGGAGTGCAAGGGCGGGCCGAAGGCCGGGCAGTGGTGGGTCGACTACGCGTTGAAGCTTGCGAAAGCGAGTGGGTGACTGAGGGGATGGGGGGTTCTGCGGTCTGTCGGCTGCGGGCCGTCCGTCGTTTGTCGCGCAGTTCCCCGCGCCCCTGAAGGCGATCGGGGCGCCCTTCCCCGGAAGGGCGCCCGGTCTTCAGCGCATCAGGGCACCTTGACCCACTGCGCCTTGCTGGGTGTCCCCTGGTCGTCCGTGACGAACAGCATGTACCACCCCGACTCCACCAGGTTCCGGTTCTTCGGGACCGTCACCGTTACGCCGTCCTTGGTCTTCTTCAGGTCCAGGGCGATGGAGCGCTGGTCGACGTCCGTGACGTGCGTCGAGGCGCTCGGGCGGATCAGGCGGGCCGATGTGATCGTCGACGCGTGCTGGGACCTGAAGGTGCCCGACGCGCCGCGTGCGATCGTCTGCGGCCCCCCCGACAGCGAGGGCTGCGCGTCGCGGTACAGGTACGGCGGCGTGTAGATCTCGATGCGCTGCTCGAACTCGCCCGGCTTGGTGTTGGCCTTGTCCGCGTACAGGGAGTCCGAGCCGAAGAACATGACGCGGCCGTCGGGCAGCAGGATCGAGCCCGAGTGGTAGTTGCGGCCCACCAGCGGGTCGGCGACCCGGTTCAGCTCGCCGGTCTTCGCGTCGTACATGTGGGACTGGAGAATGTTGGAGTCGCCACGCCCCCGGTAGTCCTCCGAGCCGCCCGAGATCATGACGGTGTCGTCGGGGAGGATCGAGTACTGCGGGTAGCGCGTGCCCTTCTCCAGGGACGGGCCGTCCGTGAACTCCGGGTTGTCGGCCAGGAGGTCGATCACGCGGGTCTTCTCGCTGGAGAGCCTCGACTCGCCGACCCCGCCGCCGCCGATCACCATGTACTTCTCGTCCTGCGCAGGCGGCAGCAGTACCGTGCCGGCGGTCTCCAGCATGTTCGGGTCGCTCAGACCCTTCAGCTTGGTGAACTTGTTGGTCTCCACGTTCCAGATGCCGGGGTCACGGCCCACGTCGTCGGGGCCGTAGCCCGCGTTCGCGCCCGAGTAGAACATCTCGCCGTTCTGCATCAGGGAGATCGCCGGGTACGTCGGGAACTGCATGACGCCCTTGGTGTACGTCCACTTCTTGGTCTTCGGGTCGTACACCTCGTTCTTGCCCGGCACCAGCTGGCCGATCTCGTCCAGGCCGGAGAGGCTGAGGATCCTGCCGTCCGACATGGTGGTGAGCGTGGGGTACCAGCGGGCCTCGTTCATCGGGTCGACCTTGATGTACTTCTCGGCGACCGGGTCGAACTCGAAGGCGTCCCGGATGCCCTGGAAATCCTTCTTGTCCAGAGCCAGCTTCTCGGCGATGCCGTACGTGTTGCGGGAGTCCGCGCCCGACAGGCCCTGTACGCGGTAGTTGTCCTGCGTACCGGTCTCGTACCTGGTGCCCTTCTTCTGCGCCTCGACATAGATCCGGCCGAGTCCGGGATCGTTGCGCAGGAACCTGCCCGTCGCCTTGTCGAAGACCTTCGTCGCGCGCTCGACGACGACCGGGTCCTTCGACACGAACGTCTTGCCGTTCTCCTTGCCGGTGAACTTGGTGCCCGCGGGCAAAGTGATCGGCTTGTCCGGGTTCTCGTTGTGGACCACCATCAGGCCGCCGGCCTTGGTGACGTCACCCTTCAGCTTCTCGTACCGCTTGGTGCCGCCCGCGATCAGCAGATTGCCGTTGGCGAGCTGCGTGTGACCGGTGCAGAACAGGTCGGCCGGGGTCGGGACCTTCTTGATCGTGCCCTTGACCGGATCCCAGATGCGGGTGTCGAACTTCTTCGCGTCGAAGTTGTCCGCGTTGTTGCCGGAGCCCGCGACGAGCAGGACCTTGCCGGTGTGCAGCAGGGCCGCGTGGATGGTGTTCTGCCGGTACTCCTCCGGGAAGTTCACCACCTCCCACTTGCCGTTCTCGGCCTTGTACTCCGGTCTGTTGATCTTGTAGTCGTGGTATTTCTCGGTACTGAAGCGGTACACCCACGGCCCGTTCATCCCCGCCAACGCGAGGACCACCGCCGTGCCTATCGCGAGTCGACGGGCGCGGCGGCGGCCTGCACGGTCTTTCATTCCTTACGTCCCCCAAGTCCACCAAGGGCGATCTGCATGGTCTGGTCGTTGCCCCCGCCCCCTACGCTGCCCTCGCCGGTACCGCCCGATGCGGCCCACTGGGGCTTGTGCTGCGGCGCGTGGGTGGAGTGAGGGGCGTGAGGGGCGTGCGACGTGTGTTGCGTGTGTGGCGCGTGCTGGGCCGGCATGATCGGCTGCGGCACGGACACGGCGTCCTGCGGCGCGTCGGAGCGGGCGGCGAGCTTCTTCTTCTCCTGGCGCAGCATGTGCCGCCAGACGAACATCGGCGTCGCGGTGATCGCCGTGGCGAACGTCGCCCAGATGATCATCGCGGGGTGCGAGTGCCCGAAGGTGAAGCCGGCCGCGATCGAGCCGCCGAAGATCAGGATGAAGTACCAGTGGTAGCGGAAGGTTCCGAACCAGCGGTCGGGGCTGGCCGAGTCGCCCTTTGGCGTGACCACGAACTTGCTCTTGCGCCGCAGCGCGGAGTCGATCAGGGCCTTCGCGTAGAGCGGCGCGGACAGCGCCGACATGACCATGCCCGCCACACCGCCGGAGCCCTCGGGCTCGTGCGGGGAGACGTTGTGCCGGCGGTTCCAGATGTACAGGCCGATCTGCAGCGCCGAGGCGTTGCCGTAGAGCATCAGCCACACGGTCGGGTCGATGTTCACACCCGAGGCGCCCAGACCCAGGAAGAGCGCGCAGCTCAGGGCCGCGAGGATCCAGTTGAGGGCGGACATCGGATAGAAGATGATCATCATGGTGTAGTTGAAGAGCTTGCTCGGCGGCAGCGAGTAGAAGCCCTTCCAGTACTGCTTGAGGATCGTCTCGTACGTCCCTCGTGACCAGCGCATCTGCTGGGTGAAGAAGTCCGTCCAGGCGCTGGGGCCCTCACCGACCGCGAGCACGTCCGGGGTGTAGACCGAGCGCCACTTCTTCCCCGTCGCCGGGTTCTTGTGGCGGTGGATCTCGAAGCCGGTCGCCATGTCCTCGGTGATCGAGTCGTACAGCCCGCCGATCTGCTTCAGGGCCTTGATGCGTACGGCGTTGCTGGTCCCCACGAACATCGGCGAGCCGTAGGCGTTGCCGGCCCGCTGGATCAGCGCGTGGAAGAGGAACTGCTGGGACTCGGCGGCCTTGGTGACGAAGTTGTCGTAGTTCCCGTACACCTGCGGGCCGATGACGAAGCCCACGTTCGGGTCGCGGAAGAAGCCGAGCATCCGCTCCAGGTAGTTGGGCAGCGGGATGTGGTCGGTGTCGACGGAGGCGAAGTAGTCGTAGTCGTCGCCGTGCGCGTCGAGCCAGGCGTTGTAGTTGCCGTGCTTGGTCTTGGCGCGGTGCGGGCCCTTGGGCATGTTCCACTTCGCGATGCCCTTGCGGGAGAAGTGGTGCACACCCAGGCGCTCGCAGACCGCCTTCACATCGGCGTCGTCGCCCTCGTCCAGCAGCCAGACATGCATGAGGCCGCGGTGCCGGATCCGCACCGCGGCTTCGAGTGTCTTCGTCACCATCTCCAGCGGCTCCTTGCCGGGCACGAAGGAGGTGAGGAAGGCCACTCTCGTGCCGGTCTCGGGCACCACGGGAATCGGGTCGCGGGCGACCAGGGTGGCGTGCGCGTTGGACAGTACGTTCAGGCAGCGGAAGAGCTCGATCAGACCGATCGACACGAGCATCACGATGTCGAGCGTCGGCAGGAAGTCGAAGGCCGGGTAGTCGCGTTCGGTCCAGTGCGCGGGCTGGAGCAGCCAGACGAGCAGGACGACGGAGAGCAGCGGCGCGGCGCCCAGCATCAGCGCGGCCCGGACGCGGTGCGGCTCCTGTGAGAGGAGGGACCGGTACTTGACCGTGTACGGCTTCGTAGGGTCGGGTTGTGTGAGGGGTCCGGCCAGCCGGCTGTAGTGCTCGTAGTCGTACTTCGGCAAGGTCTTCTTGATACGGCGGAAACCGCCGGTCCGGTGTGACGGCACCCTGAGCTGGGTCGTCTGTGACGCGTCGAAGTCATGCCGGGCGCCCGTCGGCGTCGACGTCATGAGTCATCCCCCCACACGCAGATCAACCGCGTGTTTGTCGGTTCCTAACGCCTGCTGGGCCCCCCTTGGCCTTCACAAACGCACCAGCAATGGACCACTGCCGCCACATCGTCCACACACTAGGACATGGAACAGTGTCCTTCCGGTTGCATGATGCCCCCCTCGGCATCTGTTCACGAACGGGGCCCCATCCCCGTGGCAGCGCAACCGGTCCGCCCCCAAGCGCCGCGCATTCGCAGCATCTTGCCGCCCAGGGTTCTACGCCGTTCAGCATGATCGCAAGATGCGAAACACGGTGTTTACCGGTCATACGCGCTCATTGTGACGGCTGTTGATCCCGGTTGGTGCCATTGGGACCGGTTGTGTGCGGACGGTGTCGGAGTGTTTACGTATTGTCTCTTTGATTTTTGACGCGAACAGGCCCCCCGCCTGAGCGGGGGGCCTGCCGTGTGTCTGTGCGCCGCCAGGGACTCGAACCCCGGACCCGCTGATTAAGAGTCAGCTGCTC
>NZ_JAVFVX010000520.1:0-313 GCF_033441795.1 Streptomyces sp. ADMS
CTTGTGGGAAGGAAGTCCTGGGCGGGGAAGAGCCGGTCGTAACTGGCCAGGGACAGCCCGTCGCGGGCGTCGATCGCGCGCCGCAGCAAGGCCATGCCCAGTGCGCGGGCCAGGCTGGCCGGTACCGGCGCGGTGAAGAAGGTCCATACGTGTGCGCCAGTCCCGGAGCGGGAGACCTCCGCCAAGGAGGGGACCCCGGCTTCCGTGCAGGCCGCCACGTAGGCGGCGGCGTCGCTTTGCCAGTCCTTGTCGTCGAAGTCGCACGCCAGCAACTGGGTCGTGTCGTCGGGGAACATCGGGTACAGGCCCACAT
>NZ_JAVFVX010000521.1:0-313 GCF_033441795.1 Streptomyces sp. ADMS
CTTGTGGGAAGGAAGTCCTGGGCGGGGAAGAGCCGGTCGTAACTGGCCAGGGACATCCCGTCGCGAGCGTCGATCGCGCGCCGCAACAAGGCCATGCCCAGCACGCGGGCCAGGCTGGCCGGTACCGGCGCGGTGAAGAAGATCCACACGTGTGCGCCAGCCCCGGAGCGGGAGACCTCCGCCAAGGCGGGGACCCCAGCTTCTGTGCAGGCCGCCACGTAGGCGGCGGCGTCGCCTTGCCAGTCCTTGCCGTCGAAATCGCACGCCAGCAACTGGGTCGTGTCGTCGGGGAACATCGGGTACAGGCCCACAT
>NZ_JAVFVX010000522.1:0-312 GCF_033441795.1 Streptomyces sp. ADMS
TCGCCATCGTCGACTTCCTGCGGCAGGCCCTGCGGCAGTCGAAGTCGACCCGCAGGAACAGCGTTCGGATTGGCCTACGGCTGGCAGCCGTAGGCTGCGTGTTCGCGCTGGTCTACGCGGCGTACAAGGTCACGGTCCTCTTCTCCCTCGGCCTGGGCCTTCAGCTCGTGCCCGACCACGCGCGGTGCTCCTCGCTGGTCTCCGCGCCGTGCGTCTTCAGCGTGACCTCCCCGGCGATCGCGGTCCTGCTGATCTGTCTCGGCCTCACGCTGCCCGCCGTGGTCTATCCGATCAGTCAGGCCCGCCGCCACC
>NZ_JAVFVX010000523.1:0-312 GCF_033441795.1 Streptomyces sp. ADMS
TCGCCATCGTCGACTTCCTGCGGCAGGCCCTGCGGCAGTCGAAGTCGACCCGCAGACACAGCGTTCGGATTGGCCTGCGGCTGGCAGCCGCCGGCTGCGTGTTCGCGCTGGTCTACGCCGCGTACAAGGTCACGGTCCTCGTCTCCCTCGGCCTGGGCCTTCAACTCGTACCCGACCACGCGCAGTGCTCCTCGCTGGTCTCCACGCCGTGCGTCTTCAGCGTGACCTCCCCGGCGATCGCGGTCCTGCTGATCTGCCTCGGCCTCACGCTGCCCGCCGTGGTCTATCCGATCAGTCAGGCCCGCCGCCACC
>NZ_JAVFVX010000524.1:0-309 GCF_033441795.1 Streptomyces sp. ADMS
CCTCACGCATCCTGCGCGCGTCCTCGGCCATCTTCTTCGCCGCGTCCAGCGCCGACTGCGCACCGTCCACGTCCGACTGGGCACTGCTCTGCGCCGACTTGGCGTGCTGGGCATCCCGGGTGGCAGCCCGGACCTTCGCCTCGTCAGGCGACTCCGCGGCCTTGCCGCCGGTCGGATCGTCCTTGTACTTGTCCGACTCCTTCGCCGCCCGCGTCACCCACGAATCAGCCGACGAGAGACGGGACTTGGCCGACGACAGATCGGCCTGCGCCTCACGGCCCCTGGCCAGCGCCCTGTCTGCCAGGGCCT
>NZ_JAVFVX010000525.1:0-308 GCF_033441795.1 Streptomyces sp. ADMS
CTGCTGGCGATCGACAAGGTCGCCGGGGAAGGGCTGGACGCACCCGTGTTGGACACATTGTTCCTGGCCAGCCCCATCTCGTTCAAGGGCCGGGTGATTCAGCAGGTCGGCCGGATCATGCGCAACACCGAAGCCAAGAAGAGCCACGTCGAGGTCCACGACTACCTCGACTCGGAGGTACCGCTGCTGGAGCGAATGCACCACAAACGCCGCAGGATCCTCGACCGCCGAGGATTCACCACCGCGGCCCCGCCACGATCGGACCCGCCGTCGGATCGGACACCGCGTCCCGGCAGCGAACGCGGCAC
>NZ_JAVFVX010000526.1:0-308 GCF_033441795.1 Streptomyces sp. ADMS
GCTGGAGGCCGGGGACGCCGTGCCGGCGGACTGCCGGGTGGTCGAGGCGCACGAGTTGGCGGTGAACAACGCGCCGTTGACCGGGGAGAGCAACCCTGTGAGCTGTACGGCCGATCCGGTGGCGGCCGGGTCGCCGCTGGAAGCCCGAAACTGCGTGTTCATGGGAACCGACATCGTCGCCGGATCCGGACGCGCCGTGGTCTACGCCACCGCCGCGACGACCGAGTTCGGGCGGATCTACCGGCTGGCCGCGGCGGCTCCGCGGCAGAAGACTCCGCTGCAGCACCAGGTGGCCTCCATGGCGCGGC
>NZ_JAVFVX010000527.1:0-308 GCF_033441795.1 Streptomyces sp. ADMS
GCCGCGCCATGGAGGCCACCTGGTGCTGCAGCGGAGTCTTCTGCCGCGGAGCCGCGGCGGCCAGCCGGTAGATCCGACCGAACTCGGTCATCGCACCGGTGGCGTAGACCACGGCGCGTCCGGATCCGGCGACGACGTCGGTTCCCATGAACAGGCAGTTTCGGGCTTCCAGCGGCGACCCGGCCACCACCGGATCGGCCGTACAGCTCACAGGGTTGCTCTCCCCAGTCAACGATGCGTTGTTCACCGCCAGCTCGTGCGCCTCGACCACCCGGCAGTCCGCCGGCACGGCGTCCCCGGCCTCCAGC
>NZ_JAVFVX010000528.1:0-306 GCF_033441795.1 Streptomyces sp. ADMS
TCCAGGCCATCTACGGCGAACTCGCCGCCGACCAGCAGCGCAACCAGCAGATCGCAGCCGACATCGCCGACGCCTACCGGCGCGGCCGGTGCAGCCTGACCCTCACCAATCGCATCGAGCACGTCAACCAACTCGCATCTGCGCTCAAAGAGCACGGCATCGAAGCACTGCTCCTGCACGGCGGCCTGCCCACGACCGACCGGGACCGCGTCCGTGCCGAACTGTCCGGCGCCCGTACCGGTCCCTTGGTACTGCTGGCGATCGACAAGGTCGCCGGGGAAGGGCTGGACGCACCCGTGTTGGACA
>NZ_JAVFVX010000529.1:0-306 GCF_033441795.1 Streptomyces sp. ADMS
TCCAGGCCATCTACGGCGAACTCGCCGCCGACCAGCAGCGCAACCAGCAGATCGCCGCCGACATCGCCGACGCCTACCGGCGTGGCCGGTGCAGCCTGACCCTCACCAATCGCATCGAGCACGTCAACCAACTCTCGTCTGCGCTCAAAGGGCACGGCATCGAAGCACTGCTCCTGCACGGCGGCCTGCCCACGGCCGATCGGGACCGCGTCCGTGCCGAGCTGTCCGGTGTCCGTACCGGTCCCTTGGTGCTGCTGGCGATCGACAAGGTCGCCGGGGAAGGGCTGGACGCACCCGTGTTGGACA